>JALYVC010000141.1 GCA_030853445.1 Actinomycetota bacterium
GCTCGCCACGGCCCGGCGCTCGGCCCGCTCGGCCGTCGCGACCGGGATCCGCCGCATCGACCGTCAGCGTCTGGCCCGGGAGCGGCTCGTGCGCCGCCTCGGCGACCCGCCGAGCAAGCCGTGGATCTACCTCATCGTCGCCACGGGCGACATCGACGAGGACATCCCCCAGGCGCAGGCTGCGGCCCGCGAGGGCGCCGACGTCATCGCCGTCATCCGCTCGACGGGCCAGTCGCTGCTCGACTACGTGCCCGAGGGCGCCACGCACGAGGGGTATGCCGGCACCTACGCCACCCAGGAGAACTTCCGGCTCATGCGGGCCGCCCTCGACGAGACGGGCAAGGAGGTGGGCCGCTACATCCGCCTCACCAACTACGCCTCCGGCCTGTGCATGCCCGAGATCGCGGCCCTGGCCGGCCTCGAGCGGCTCGACATGATGCTCAACGACTCCATGTACGGCATCCTCTTTCGTGACATCAACCCGGTGCGCACCTTCGTCGACCAGCGCTTCTCGCGTCAGGTGCACGCCCGGGCCGGCATCATCATCAACACCGGCGAGGACAACTACCTCACGACGGCCGACGCGGTCGAGGCCGCGCACACCGTGACGGTGAGCCAGCTGCTCAACGAGTACTTCGCCAAGGAGGCCGGGCTGGCCGACTGGCAGCTGGGGCTGGGCCACGCCTTCGAGATCAACCCCGAGGTGCCTGACTCCTTCCGGCTCGAGCTGGCCCACGCCATGCTCGCCCGCCAACTCTTCCCCGACGCGCCCCTGAAGTGGATGCCACCGACCAAGCACATGACCGGTGACGTCTTCCGCGGCTACCTGCTCGACGGGTTCTTCAACCTCGTCGGCGCGATGACCGGCCAGAGCATCCTCCTCGTCGGCATGATGACCGAGGCGGTCGTCACGCCCTTCCTCTCCGACCGCGACCTCGCCCTGCAGAACGTGCGTTACGTCATGAACGCCGCCGGGGGTCTGGTCGAGGACTTCCACCCCCCGCGCGACGGCACGATCCAGACGCGGGCGCGCCACGTGCTGGGCGAGGCGGTCGACCTGCTGGAGCGCATCGTCTCGGACACCGGCCCGGGCCGGGGCACCGGGGCTGCGCACGCGGCGCCGCTCCTGGCCGCGATCGCCGACGGCACCTTCGGGTTGATGAAACGTCCACCCGACCGCGGCAAGGGCCTCGACGGGGTCGTCGAGAAGGCGCGTCGTCGCGCCCCCGAGACCCCGGGGTACGACAACCCCGCCACCACCCTGCTCGAGGAAGGAAGCACCCGGTGACGACTCGGCATACGCCCGACATCGTGCGTCCGTACGGCGACACGACCGGCGACGGGATGGTGCAGATGTCCTTCACGCTGCCCGTGCCCCACGACAAGCGCGCCGAGGGCGCCGCGCTGCAGCTGGCCCGCAAGATGGGGATGGAGCCGGCGATGCTCGTGCACGCGAAGCCGATGGGCCCGGACTTCAGCTTCTTCGTCGTCTACGGCTCCGTGACGCACCTGGTCGACCTGCGCGAGGTCGAGGTGATCGAGCGGGAGTTCCCCCTGCTCAGCGCCAAGGACGTCAACCTCACCGTCAAGAAGGGGCTGCGCCGCAAGCTCGTCGTCGTGGGCGCCTGCATCGGCACCGACGCCCACACCGTCGGCATCGACGCGATCCTCAACATCAAGGGGTTCGCCGGCGAGAAGGGGCTGGAGTACTACCGCGAGCTGCGGGTGGTCAACCTCGGTGCCCAGGTGCTCGTGCCCGAGCTCGTGGCCCGAGCCCGCGAGGAGAAGGCCGACGCCGTGCTCGTCAGCCAGGTCGTCACGCAGAAGGACGCCCACCTGCACAACACCGGCCAGATGTCGGCAGCCTTCCGGGAGGCCTACCCGGCGGGACAGGTTCCGCTGCTCGTCGCCGGAGGGCCGCGGTTCGAGGAGAACGCTGCGGCGAGCCTCGGCGTCGACCGGGTCTTCGGTCGCGGCACCACTCCCGCCGAGGTGGCGAGCTACCTCGTGCACGCCCTGGTCCCCACCCCCGGCCAGCAGCGCACCGAAGGGAGGAGGGCCTCATGACCGGCGCCCCCGAGGTGGGCACGGTGGTGACGCACCGCCGCTACGTGCCTTACAGCCACGCGCACTATGCCGGCAACCTCGTCGACGGTGCCTACTCCCTGGCCGCCTTCGGTGACGTTGCGACCGAGATGTGTATCGTCACCGACGGTGACGAGGGGCTCTTCGCCGGCTACTCCGACGTCCAGTTCCGGGCACCTGTGCGGGCGGGTGACGTCATCGAGATCGAGGCCCGGCTGGTGCGGGTCGGCCGGCGCAGCCGCGAGATGGAGTTCGAGGTGCGCGTGGTCGGCCGGGGGGCCCCGCAGCGCGGGGCCTCGGCGGCCGACGTGATCGACCCGCCGCTGGTCGCCACCACGGCGCGGGGGACCGTCGTCGTCCCCTGACCGTCGTTCGCGTGCTGGCTCCGAGACATGATCGCCGCAGGGGTGAAACCATCGCGACCAACCGTCGGGGGGGTGTCGCCCGGAACGACGAGGTGGTGTGTGGACGAGGCCTTGTCACCGCCCTTCCCGACGCGTAGAGTTCGAACAGGCGTTCGAGTGAGAGGTGGGGAAGTGACCGACTGGCCGGTGGTGACATCCGAGGTGGCGCAGGGCACGGTCTCACCCCTCTCACTGGTGCCCGCCCTCGAAGCGCTGGCCGACGACGAGCTGGTGGCCCTTCCGGCTATCGCGGCGCTGGCGGTGCTCGAGGTCGCGCGGGCGGCGGCGACGGCGTTGGAGGCAGTTCAGGCGCTGGCGATCGAGGCAGTCGCGCGCCGAGAGGTGGAGGACGTCGAGGCCGAGCGGACGGCATTCCGCTCCCGGGGGCTGCCCCTTCCGGGGAGCGACCTCAGCGGCGACGAGCTGGCGGTGGCCACGCTGGCGCCGGTCCTGGGCCTGTCGCCGCGGGCGGCCGAGCTGTTGCTCGGTGACGTCCGGGCCCTGGTGGGGGAGCTGCCCGAGACGTTCGCCCTCGTGCGGGCGGGGCGACTCGACCTGGCGCGGGCACGAGTGGTGGCGCAGGCCGGAGCCGCCGTGGCCACCGAGCTGATGGCCCGCTTCGACGACGTGCTGGTTCATCCTGAGCACGGCCGCCGCCGGTATCGGCTCCGGGTACCCGACCTGGCCACCCCCGCACTGCGGCGCCGGGCGGCGCAGGTCGCCGCCGACGTCGACCCCGCCAGCGCCCGGGAACGGGCTGCCGATGCCCGGGCGGACCGGTTCGTCTGGGTGCGTCCGGGGCCGGTTGCGGGCGTGTCGTCGTGGAGCGCATCGCTTCCCTCCGAGGACTCCCTGCTGATGTGGGCGGCCGTCGACGAGCTGGCCGGCGAGTATCTTCGGGCCGACGCCGAGCGCACCGTGGCCCGGGCCCGCGCTGACGCCCTGACCGCGCTGGTGCTGGGCCGGGCCACCGTCACCACCCATGTCGACCTCACGGTCCCCCTGGATGCGTGGCCCATCCCCACCAGCACCACCCCGACGATTGCCACCCCGACGATTGCCACCCCGACGAGCACCTCCTCGACGAGCACCTCCCCGACGAAGGCCCGGCCGACGAGGGCCCAGCCGACGAAGGCCCAGCCAACCGGGGGCAGCGGGGTCGCGACCCGTGGCGAGGCGCGCTCCGCACTTGAGTTCAGGTGGCAGGGCTGTGGCGACACCGAGGTCGAGGTCCGCCGGCTCCGACTAGTGCACTCCGACAGCTGGCAGGCCGAACGGCACCAGCCACAGCCAGATGACCGCACGGCGTCGTCACCCCCACCGTCACGCATGGCGGACATCCTTCCTCCCGCACCGGGATCCCCGGGATCCCCGGGATCCCCGGGATCCCCGGGGTCACCGGGCACGACGGGGTGGCTGGTCGGGGTGCAGCACCCTCGCGTCGGGATCATCCTCACCGACGCCGTGACCGCGCTGCTGGCCGACCCCGACACCCGCATCCGCCTGCACGGCACCCACCCCGACAGCGGTGCCCTGCTCACGCAGGACCCCACCACCTACCGTCCCGGAGCACCCCTGGCCCGTGCGGTGCGCGCCCGCGACGGCCACTGCCGTTTCCCCGGCTGCGGCGTCGAGGCTGCCCGCTGCCAGCTCGACCATGTCACCGCGTTCCCCGGGGGACCCACCACGCTCGACAACCTCGCCTGCCTGTGTCTCACCCACCACCGCTACAAGACCCACACCCGCTGGAGCTACCGGCTCCTCCCCGACGCGACCGCCACCTGGACTTCACCCCGGGGCCGCAGCTACGCCACCGAACCCGCCAATCCTGCGCATCGGGCCGCCTGAGCCCTGCCGCCTGACGCCTGCCGCGGTCTCGAACGCCTTCGTATCGACGGGCGTGGGTCGGCTGACAGACTGCGCCGTATGGAGCTCAGCGCCTGGCCGACCGCAAAGCACCCCTGGCCCGTGATGCGGGACCTCAGCCTCCATGCGGAGCAGCTGGGGTATCACGGGGTGTGGGTGATGGACCACTTCATGGACAACACACCTGAGGGTGGGGGAGACGTCCACGAGGGGTTCAGCCTCCTGGCTGCCCTGGCCGCCGTGGTGCCCCGGGTGCGGCTCGGGACGCTCGTCGCGGGCAACACCTACCGCCATCCGGCGGTGGTGGCGAACCAGGCGAGGACCATCGACCACGTGAGCGGTGGCCGCTTCGTGCTCGGCCTCGGAGCCGGTTGGCAGCGCAACGAGCACGAGCAGTACGGCATCGACCTTCCCACTCCGGGACCCCTGCTGCGTCGGTTCGAGGAGGCCTGCCGCGTGGTGCGGGGGCTGCGCGACGACGAGCTCACCGACCTCGATGGCACCTACTACCAGCTCACAGCGGCCCGGATGGAGCCGAAACCCCTCGGCTCGATGCCGCTGATGATCGGCGGGGCAGGCGAGAAGGTCATGGCCGGGATCATCGCCCGGCAGGCAGACGAGTGGAACGTCTGGGGCGACGTCGAGCTGTTCACCCACAAGAACGCCGTCATGACCGCCGCCTGCGAGCGCGAGGGCCGTGACCCGGCGACGCTGCGGCGCACCGTCCAGGCCCGCATCGTCCTGGACGATGTGGGCGGGACCGACCCGGGAGACGGCCGCACCATCGGCGGGTCGCTCGAGCACCTGCGCGACACCCTGGGCCGGTATGCCGCCGCCGGTGCCGACGAGTTCGTCGTCCTCGACGGTCACCTCGAGCTCGATGCGCAGCGCTCCCGGGACCTCTGGGAGGCCGTGATCGACGAGGCTGCCCCCTCGGCTGGCTGACCGTTGGGCTCATCGGCGTGTCGCGTCGGGACACGCCGGAGGATCACAATCCGGCGTCGGCGCAGGGGAGGGGCCGGCGCCTCCCTGACCTGCGAGGATGCGCGTCGTTGCAGGTCAGGGGGCGCTTGACAGGCGGATTGCGGTGAGTACGTTGGGCTCTGAAAGGTCGTCAGGACGACCTGGGTCCGGCCGGGGTAAGACCTGTCGATACGAGTGCTAGACGGCATGCGCGCGCAGCCGTCCACAACACCACGCTCGCGATTGTCAGGTCGACGCCCGTGCCCCGCACCCGGGTTGGCGGCCGACGCGTAGGGCCCGCACCGCTCAGTAGACAACAGCGTGCGACCGGCATCCAGTCGGCGCGCACGCTGGACCCAACGGCGCTGTGGGCCCTGCGGTCGTTCTCCCCTGCCCGCAGGCCTCCCAGTGCCGCCGGTTACCGTGTGGGCGTGCTGCGCCGACTCTTCCTCGCCGTCCTGGGGGGCGGAGCCCTCGTGCTGGCCTTTCCCGGCTACGACGTGTGGCCGCTGGCGCCGGTCGCGGTGGCGCTGCTCGCCATGGCCACCCGCGGCGCCCGGTGGCGTGGTGGGCTCCTGGTCGGCTTCGTCTTCGGGCTGGTGTTCTTCCTCGGGGCCCTGCACTGGTCGGGCATCTACGTCGGAGCCTTCCCCTGGGTCGCCCTCGCGTGCTCCCAGGCGGCCTTCACGGCGGTGATGGGCGCCGTGTGCGCCGTGCTGCAGGCCCGCCCACCCCGTCGCCGGGCAGTCTGGCCCACCCCCGCCGGCTCCCTCACCCGAGGCTTCGACACTGCCCGAGTGCGTCCCCTGGTCGTCGGCCTGGCCTGGGTGGCGCAGGAAGCCCTGCGGGACCGCCTGCCCTACGGCGGGTTCCCCTGGGTTCGCCTGGCCTTCAGCCAGGCCGACTCCCCGCTCGGTCGGCTGGCCGCCCTGGGTGGCGCCCCGGCCGTCACCTTCGGGGTGGCCCTGACCGGTGGGCTGCTCGCCGCAGCGGCCGGGGCGGCATACCGGGCAGTGCGGCGCGCAGGCGGCACCACCGAGGACTCCCACTCACCGGCTCGGCCCGGACGCCCCGACCGCGGCATCGCCGCGGGAGTGGGTGCCCTGCTCGGCGCCGGCGTAGTCGCCGTCAGCGGCCTGCTCGTACCGCTACCCACCCAGGGCGAGCCGGCCAGGATCATGGCCGTCCAGGGCAACGTGCCCCAGGCCGGACTCGAGTTCAACGCCCAACGGCGAGCCGTCCTCGACAACCACGTGCAGGCGACGATCGACGCGGCCGCGACCGGGCCGAGGCCCGACCTCGTGGTCTGGCCGGAGAACGCGTCCGACATCGACCCCCTGCGCAACGCCGACGCCGCGACCCAGATCAACCGGGCCCTCGCCGCCGTCGGCGCGCCGATCGTCGTGGGAAGCCTGCTCGATGAGCCCCTGCCCCACCTCTCGAACGCCTCCCTGCTCTACGAGCCGGGCCGTGGCGTCGTCGACCGCTACGTCAAGCAGCACCCCGTCCCCTTCGCCGAGTACATCCCGCAGCGCTCGTTCTTCCGGCTCTTCAGCGACAAGGTCGACCTCGTGCGGGCCGACTTCGCGGCGGGCACCTCCCCGGTCGTCTTCCGGGTGCCGTCGGCGGCTGGCCCGGAGATCGTCGCCGGACCCGTGATCTGCTTCGAGGTGGCCTACGACGACCTCGTCCGCGACAACGTCACGCTGGGGGCCAACCTGCTCATGGTGCAGACCAACAACGCGACCTTCGGGTTCACCGACGAGTCGGTGCAGCAGCTGGCCATCTCCCGCATCCGGGCGATGGAGCACGGTCGCTCGGTGGTGCATGTCTCCACCGTGGGTGTGAGCGCCCTGATCACCCCGGACGGAACCGCTCACCAGGCGAGCTCGTTGTTCACCCGTGACGTGCTCCGCGGTGACCTGCCGCTCCGCTCGGCCCGTACCGTCGCCACGGTGGTCGGGCCCTGGCCGGAGTACGCCGCCTGCGCGCTCCTGCTCGTCCTCATCCTCCTCGCGGCACTCGCCACATCCCCGGCAGCGACCCAGGCCGCCAGCGGCTCGTCGGAAGCATCGGACGACATCCGTGGATCCGGTCTGGCTAACGGGTAGGGTCGCTCCGCGGCGGAACCGCCGTGCTGGCCCCGCTGGTCCCACTCGTCCCACGGCCCCCACCCCCTTCCACCTCGCGAGGACGACGTCCGTGACCGACCCCGACCGCCGCCCGCTGGCGCGGGTCTGCGTGCTCGTCCCCACCTACAACGAGCGCGAGAACCTTCGACGCATCATCGCGAGGCTGCGCGCCGCGGTACCCGAGGCCGACGTGCTCGTGCTCGACGACAACTCGCCCGACGGCACCGGCCAGGTGGCCGACGCGATCGCCGCCGCGGACGACCAGGTGAGCGTGCTGCACCGGGCTCGCAAGGAGGGTCTCGGCGCGGCCTATCTGGCGGGGTTCGACCACGCCCTGCGCGAGGGGTACGACGCGGCCGTCGAGATCGATGCCGACGGGTCGCACAAGCCGGAGCAGCTCCGGGCACTGCTCGCGGCCGCGGAGGACGCCGACCTGGTCATCGGGTCGCGATGGGTCCGCGGGGGGCGTGTCGTCAACTGGCCGCTGCACCGCAAGGCGCTGAGCGTGGGAGCGAACCTCTACACCCGCGTCCTCCTCGGGATGCCGGTCGGCGACGCCACGGCCGGCTACCGGGTCTACCGGGCGCAGGCGCTGCGGCGCCTCGACCTGGCGACCGTCCGTTCCCAGGGCTACTGCTTCCAGGTCGACATGACGTGGCGGGCGATCCGCGAGGGACTGAGGGTGGTGGAGGTCCCGATCGAGTTCGTCGAGCGCGAGATCGGCATCTCCAAGATGAGCGGCGACATCGTCAAGGAGTCCCTCGTCCGCATCACCGGCTGGGGGGTGTCCTACCGCTCGAACCAGCTGTGGTCGGCGCTCACCAGGCGGTCCGGACCACCCGGGGGGCGCCGGGGGGGAACAGCGTGACGCCGACGCAGGGTCCCCGCTCGCGCAGGGTGCGGTGGCCGGCTGTGCTGGTCCTGCTCCTGCTCGTCGTGCCCATCGTGGAGGTCGCCGTCATCATCGCGGTCGGCCGCACGGTCGGGGGATGGCCCACCTTCGCGCTGCTCCTGCTGGAGTCGGCGCTGGGGGCGTGGCTGGTCCGGCGGGAGGGCGCGCGTTCGTGGATGGCGCTCTCCGAGGCGCTGAGGACCGGCCGCATGCCCTCGCGCCAGCTCGCGGATGCGGCCCTGGTGCTCGTGGGGGGCACGCTGCTGCTCGCGCCGGGATTCCTGACCGACATCGTCGGGTTCTTGCTCATCCTCCCCGTGACCCGCCCGCTGGCGAGGCGGGTGCTCGAGGGCGTGGTGGCGCGTCGCCTGCTGGGGGGCCTGCTGGTGTCGCGGTCCGACCCGGGCCCGCGACCTCCCGGGCCCGAGGGCCCGGACGACGTCGTCGAGGGCGAGGTGCTCTGACACCGGCGGGCGGGTCGGCATGCGACAGGTGTCGTCGTAGGCGAGCGGCCCGCCCGGTACGGCGAGCTGGCCCGACCCCAACGGGGACGGGCCAGTGCGGCGTGCGACGACGAGATGCTCGGCGGGCGGGTGCCGCTCAGGCGCTGCGCTTGCGTGAAGGCTTCTCGCCCCTGGACTGGCGCAGCAGCGCCAGCCGCTCCTCGAGGAGCACCTCGAGCTCGGGGATGGAGCGCCGCTCCAGCAGCATGTCCCAGTGCGTACGCACGTGCTTGGTCTCCTTGAACTCGACGGCGGGACCGTCGAGCAGCTTGGCCTCCTGGCCGCAGCGGCACTCCCACACCGGCGGCACGTCGGCCTCGATGCTGAACGGGAGCTCGATGCGGTGGCCCTGCGGACAGACGTACGTCGTGAGTCGGCGCTCACTGGGCACGACGTTCGCGTCGGACTCCATACTCAGTGAACCCAAGTTGGTGCCTCGAAGTGTGCGATCAGCCATGTGGTCCTCCCTCGGTCTGGGGGGCCGGAGTTGGTGGGGTGTACCCGGCCCCAGCCCTTCAAGTGGTTCCAACGCGACAAGCGGCGTGGATGTTCCGTTGGGGGGCGAGGACCCGGTGACGGCACCGGTGGGGGACCACCGGGCGTCGTCGTCGCTCGCACCTTGACAAGTCATTCGGCGGCCGGACGCCGATGGATTGCCGAATCGATGTGACGAACTGATGACGGTTGCTCAGACCACGGCCGGCACTGCGTTGCCGGCCGCCTCGATGCCCTCCCGCATGCGGACCCTCGAGAGCAGCAGGCCCCCGATGACGAAGAAGGCGATGAGCGACAGGATGGCTGGTCGGTAGGAGCCGGTGAGCTGGTGGACGACCCCGAACACGAGCGTGCCCGACCAGCTCGTGCCCCGCTCCATCGCCTGGTAGAGCGAGAAGAACTCCGCCTCGCGGCCGCGGGGTATGAGCTGGCTGAAGAGGGACCGCGACAGGGCCTGGCTCCCGCCGAGCACGATGCCGATGAGCAGCGCGAGCGCCAGGAAGACGGTCAGGGACCGCGAGGGCACGAAGAAGGCGAGCACGACGATGACGACCCACACCCCGAGGCTGCCGAGCACCGTGCGCCAGGCGCCGGTGTGGGCAGCGACCCGGCCGAGCAGGGCGGCGCCGCCGAAGGCGACGAACTGCACGAAGAGGAAGACCCCGAGCACGGTGGACTGTGAGAAGCCGAGCTCGTCGCTGCCGTAGAGGCTCGAGCTGCCGATGACGGTCTGGATGCCGTCGTTGAAGAAGAGGTAGGCCAGCAGGAACAGCAGGGTCTGGGGGTAGCGACGCAGCTCGCCGAAGGTGTCACGCAGCTGGGCCACGCTGCCGGCCACGACCCCGCGTCGCTGCTCCACCGGGACGGCGAGGGTGCCTCTCACGTGTCTCAGCCCGAGGACGGGGATCAGGGTGAAGACCCCCCACCACACGCCTGCCGACAGCAGGCTGATCCTCGTCGAGGTGCTGCGGTCGAGACCGAGGCGGGCGTGGAAGAGGTCGAGCAGGAAGTTGAGGGCAAGGAGTAGTCCACCGCCGAGATAGCCCAGGCCCCATCCGCGCGACGACACCCGGTCACGGTCGTCGGGGCCGGCGATGCGCACCAGCAGTGAGTCGTAGACCACGAGCGAGGAGCCGAGGCAGATGTTGGCCACCAGCAGCAGGGCGACGCCGAGCTGCCAGTTCGTTCCCGTGACACCGAACATGGCGGCGGCGGCGAGGGAGCCGGCCCAGGCGAACCCCGCCAGGAGACGCGTGGGTCGGGGACTGCGGTCGGCCACGGCCCCGACGAGGAGCAGCACGACGGCCGACAGCAGCGTGGACACCGTGGCGGTGTAGGCGAACAACGACCCGGGGTCGACCGGCACGCCCAGGACGTCGAGGGACTCTCGGCACGTGCTGACGTCGGCGATCCCGGGGCAGGCCGCGGCACGCGCCACCGAGGTCAGGTAGGGAGCCATCAGCACGGTGGCGGTGGTGGTGACGTAGGCCGAGTTGGCCCAGTCGTAGAAGAACCACGCCCGTTGTTCCGGTGTCGTGCGCGCGGTCGGCCGGCCGGTCGGTTGTCGGACCGGCTGGCCGGTCGAGGAGGGGCCGGGCCCGGGTGACGACGAGGGGGACGTCGCGGCGGCGTCGTCGCTCATGGCGGAAGCGTGGCACACTCCCAGATCACGAAAGCGTCACAAAAGTGCGGCGCTCTTACTTTTCGCTCGCTGCGGTGGTCGTATGAGGCAGCCCGAGCCGTTCCCCGCCCCCCGAGTCGACACCAGGGGGCCGGGGGAGGAGCACGGCAGCACCCGCACCACGCACCCCCACGAGCTCCCGCCACCAGGGGGCCGCACCATCGAAAGGACGCGGCGCATGACCGACGTGACCCAGCAGCAGACCCAGGCCGCAGCCGGACGGACCGGCGGCTCCGGTGTCCAGCGACGCAGCTTCCTCAAGCTCACCCTGGCCGCCGGCGTCGGCGCGCCACTCCTCACCGGGCTCGCGGGGTGCGCCACCGGTGGCGGCTCGTCATCGGGCGCAGCGACCGTGGCCGGTCAGGTCAAGAGCGAGCGCAACCCCTTCGGGATCGACCCCGCGGCGAAGGTCGACGTGGTCATCTTCAAGGGTGGCTTCGGTGACCAGTACGCCGTCGACGCCGGCAAGACCTACGACACCACGTGGAAGGGGAGCGGGCTGGCGGCGGTCACCTCCACGACCAAGATCAACACCGAGCTCCAGTCGCGCTTCGTCGGTGGCAACCCGCCCGACGTCATCGACAACTCCGGTGCCGACTCGATCTCGTTCGCGGGCATCCAGGACAAGGTCGAGGTGCTGGACGACCTGCTCGAGGCACCCGCGATCGGCTTCGACGGCAAGAAGATCAAGGACATCCTCATCCCGGGAGCGACCGACCCCGGCACGTTCAACGGCCAATTCCTGCAGCTGAACTACTTCTACACCGTCTACTCCCTCTGGTACGGCGCCAAGCTGTTCACGGACAACGGCTTCTCCGTCCCCATGACCTGGGACGAGGTCATGGCCCTCGGTGCTGCCGCGAAGGCCAAGAACCTGTCGCTGTTCGTCTTCGGCGGCCAGAACGCGGCCAGCTACTATCACGAGCTCGCGATCTCGATGGCCGTTCGTCAGGGCGGCAAGGACGTGCTGAAGAAGCTCGAGAACCTCGACCCCGACGGCTACACCCAGGAGCCGGTGCAGCAGGCGTTCACCGCGCTGAAGAAGGCCGTCGACGCCCAGTACTTCCTGCCCGGCGGGTCCGGCATGATCCACACCCAGGCCCAGACCCAGTTCGTGCAGGGCAAGGCCCTGCTCTACCCGTCGGGCTCCTGGCTGGAGAACGAGATGATCGACATCACGCCGAAGGACTTCGCCATGACCTCGCTCCAGGTCCCGGCCCTGGGCGCGAGCCCGGCCCTCAAGACCGGGTTCCACGGGGCGGCTGGTGAGCCGTTCATCGTGCCCAAGGGCAAGAACCCCGCCGGAGGCAAGGAGTACCTGCGCAACCTGCTGAGCAAGGAGGCCGCGACCAACACAGCGAAGCTCGTCAAGTCGGCCACCGTCGTCACCGGCACGGTGCCGGAGGACGGCTTCGGCTCGACCGCGCTGGCCTCGGCCACGAAGATCCAGAACGCCGGCCTCGATGAGGCCTACGACTGGCGCTACAACACCTTCTACGGCATGGGCAAGCAGATCGTGACGATCTGGAACACCTTCCTGTCCGGAGGCATGTCGGTGGCCGATCTGACCACCCAGCTGCAGGGGCTCTCCGACAAGGTCAAGGCCGACCCGAGCGTCAAGAAGTTCACGGTGCAGTGAGAGGGCGCAACCTCGAGCGGATCTCCTTCTTCACGGTCTTCCTCGGGCTGCCGCTGGCGCTCTACCTGTTCTTCGTCGTCTCGCCCATCCTGCAGGCGTTCTACTACTCACTGACCGACTGGTCGGGATACGACGCCAACCCGGGCTTCATCGGCGTGACCAACTACGTCAACCTGCTGCACGACGACCTCTTCTGGAAGGCGTTGCGCAACAACGCGATCCTGGCCGTGGTGCTGCCGACGGTCACCATCTCGCTGTCCTTGGCGCTGGCCACGATGGTCACCGTCGGTGGGAGCTCGCGTGGGCAGACGAAGGGCGTCGCGGGGGCGAGCGTCTACCGGGTGGTGTCGTTCTTCCCCTACACGATCCCCGCGATCGTCACCGGCATCCTGTGGCAGCAGATCTACTCGCCGCAGGGAGGCTTGCTCAACGGGTTCCTCAGCGCCATCGGTTTTGACAACCTGGCCAACACACCCTGGCTCGGGGATCCCCACCTGGCCCTCGGCGCCATCGTCGTGGCGATCGTCTGGAGCTTCGTGGGCTTCTACATGGTGCTCTTCGTGGCCGCCATCAAGGGCATCCCCGCCGAGATCTACGAGGCCGCTCGGCTCGACGGGGCAGGACGCCTGCGGACGGCAGTCCAGGTCACCGTGCCGCTCATCCGCGACAACGTCAACACCGCGGTCGTCTACATGGCCATCCTGGGCCTGGACGCCTTCACCTACATGGCGATCCTCGCACCCACCGGTGGCCCCGACAACCAGGCGCTGGTCGTGACGCAGTACCTCTACTCCAACTTCACGACCGCGAAGTACGGCTACGCCATCGCCATGGGCGTCGTGCTCGCCCTCGTCACGCTGCTCGTCTCGATCGGCGTCCTGGTCTCCAGCCGGAGGCAGGAGGTCGAGCTGTGAGCTCGCCAGGCACCAGGGGAGACCGCCGGGTGGCGTTCGCCTCCCACACCGTCCTCACGCTGTGGGCCCTTGCCGTGGTGCTCCCGCTGGCCTGGACCTTCTTCTCCTCGCTCAAGGACAGCCGCTCGATCAACGTCTCGCCCTTCGCGCTGCCCGAGGTGTGGCACTGGGACAACTACGTGCGGGCGTGGAACACCATCGGGGTCGCGCGCTACCTGGCCAACACCGTCATCGTCGTGGGCACGGCGCTCGTCCTCGTGATGGTCCTCGGGGCGATGACGTCATACGTGCTGGCCCGGTTCCGCTTTCGTGGCAACGCGGCCATCTACTACCTGATCCTGCTGGGCAACACCTTCCCGATCTTCCTCGCCGTCGTGCCGCTCTTCTTCGTGCTCAAGAACAGCGGTCTGCTGGGCACCTACCAGGGGCTGATCCTGGTCTACGTCGCCTACGCCTACCCCTTCACCGTCTTCTTCCTGCACTCGTTCTTCAAGACCCTGCCGCAGGAGATCTACGAGGCAGCCCAGGTCGACGGTGCGGGCGACTGGCGCACGTTCTTCCAGGTGATGCTGCCGATGGCCAAGCCCGGGCTCGCGTCGGTGGCCATCTTCAACTTCCTCGGCCTGTGGAACCAGTACCTCCTGCCGACCGTCCTCAACCCCAACAAGGACATGTACGTCCTGTCCCAGGGCCTCTACTCCATGGCCTCGCAGCAGGGCTACAACGTCGACTACGGAGGCCTCTTCGCTGCGGTGATGATCACCATCGCGCCGGTGCTGCTCGCCTACGTCGTCTTCCAGCGCCAGCTCCAGGGCGGGGTCAGTGCCGGCACGATGAAGTAGGCCAACCGCCTCACCGGGGGAGCAGCTTGACCAGCACGCGGAAGTGGAGGTCGTCGCGCAGCGCACCTCCGCCCACCATCTGGTCGTACGGAAAGGGCCTGGTCTCGTCGGTGACGGTGTAGCCGCGGCGTTCGTACCAGCTGATCAGCTCGGCCCGTTGGGCGATCACCGTCATCTCCATGGTGTGCGCCGCCCAACGACGCGCGGCGTAGGCCTCGGCGTGCCCGAGCACCCGACGACCGAGACCGGCGGCCTGCCGTGCAGGGTCGACGGCGAACATGCCGAAGTAGGCGAGACCGTCGCCGCGGTGGACGACCTCGCAGCAGGCGACCACCCGCTCGGCAGCCGAGCCGTCGAGGCCGACGAGCACCGCGCCGTCGGGATCGACGATCTTGGCGGCGACACCGGCCGCGTCGATGCGCTGGTCGTCGAGCAGGGCAGCCTCGGTGGTCCAGCCCACCCCACCTCGGTAGGCGGTGCGCACGAGGCCGGCGAGGAACTCGGCGTCGTCGACGGAGGCTTCGCGGAAGGTCAGGGGTGACGTGCTCACCAGGATGTTCTACCGGATCGGGGTGCGGCCCGTCCGCCGGGCGTCCTACGGTGGGCGCGTGTACATCCAACCCGTCAACGTCGTGTCGTCGCAGGAGGAGATCCGCGCCATGGTGGCGGCGGTAGGGGCCGGTGAGCTCGTGACCGTCGGGGCCGACGGCTACCCGATGTCGACACTGCTGCCGGTGCACTGGGAGGGGGACACGGTGACGGCACACTTCGCCCGCGCCAACCCGCACTGGCGGGGGATCGAGCCCGACGCTCCCGCGCTGCTGGTGGTGACCATGGCGCAGGCCTATGTCTCACCGTCCTGGTACGCCGCCAAGGCCGAGCACGGGCGGGTGGTGCCGACGTGGAACTACAGCGCCGTCCAGCTCGGCGGCCGGGTGCGGGTGCACGACGACACCGACTGGGTGCGGGCGATGGTCACCACCCTCACGAACCAGCACGAGTCCCGGCGCGAGCAGCCGTGGCGCGTCGACGACGCACCGCCGGCCTACCTCGAGGCGCAGCTGCGCGGGATCGTCGGGGTCGAGCTCACGGTCGAGCGGGTCGCCGGCAAGGCCAAGCTGAGCCAGAACCGCTCGGAGGCCGACCGGGAGGGCGTCGTACTCGGGCTGCTCGCCGTCGGCACGAGAGACACCGTGGAGGTGGCAGCCGCCGTACGTCGTGGTGGTGCGGTTCCCGGGGTCGGGTGCTCGTGACAGGGAGTAGGGCGGTCGGCCGATCTCGGCATAATGACATAATGCTGATTATCGGCGTTGGCTGGCGATCAGCTCAGGCGAGGAGGTCGTCCTCGCCGACGAGGTCCTTGTTGTCCTCGTGGTTGTCCACCGGGACGCTGTCGGGTGTGCTGGGAACGGCGTCGGCGCCACCGCCCGAGGTCTCGCTGCCCGAGAACGACGAGCCCGCCTCCGAGACGGTGAGCCCGTCCTCTCGCTCGTCGTCGTGGCCACTGTTGGTCGCTGACTGGTCGTCCGGGTGTGTCATGCCCATAGACCTACCCGAGGTCGACGACGTCGAACCCTCCCAGCCCCGAGCCCAGCTAGCAGCAGCTAGCAGCCGCTACCCGTGGACGGCGACGACAGGGCGGGCGGCAGAGAGGTCGAGCCGTTCCAGGTGTTGCCGGTGGAGGCCCAGTAGTCGCGCATCGCACGGCCCACGTAGACGGACCCGACGGCGTTGGAGGTGAAGGTGGAGGCGCCCATGGAGCCCATCTCGATCCCCACGGGCGTGGCCGTCGCGGTGTTGCAGCTGACCACGTCGGACCACGTGGAGGTGTCCCGGGAAGGCGCAACCAGTCCGATGTCCTCCATCCGGAAGCTGTAGCCGCTCTGCCGCGCGCCGACGACGAGGTTGTGGTCCCAGATGTTTCCCCACCCGCTCTGCTCGTCGCTGAAGCCGATGGCGACCGCGCGGACGGTGTTGTGGCTGATGGTGTTGAACGAGGCGTCCACGTCGGTGGTGATCCCCCGGCCCTGGTCGGGGAGGTCGTGGACGCTGTTGCCGGTGACGGTGTTGTAGTTGGAGGCCGACGACATCCGGATGCCCTCCTGCATGTAGTGCGAGGCATCGGAGTGGGCGACTGCCGACACGTCGTTCCCGGCGACGGTCCAGCCGGAGCTGAAGTTGGCCAGCCAGATGCCGGGTCCGCTGCCACAGGCGACGTCCTTGACCACGGTGTTGCGGATCACCCCGAAGCGAGCCAGACGGGTGAAGATGCCCTTGCCGGTGACCACGTCGCTGACCAGCTTGATGGAGTCCGACGTCGGCAGCGAGCGCTGGGTCTGCGCGGCGACGTAGGACACCTGCGCCGCGACCGTCGAAGCGTCGTACGAAGAAGAGCCGGGCAGCTGACGACGGGCCGACCAGTCGTGGGCGGCGACCAGCTTGGCGAGCCAGGAGTTGGAGGTGTCGGCGTGGTCACCGCTGATCAGCACCCCGCCGGAGATGGCCAGACCGCGCAGGGTCCAGTAGGAAGCGCCGTGGTGGAACTCCACCGTCCTGTCCTCGTCGGGACCCCCGGCCGCACAGCTGCGACGGGGTAGTGCCGCGGTCAGGGTGACTGCGGCGCCCACCGCCGGCTGAACCACGATGGGGTGGGCGGCAGTGCCCGAGGAGGTGATGGAGAACGGACCGCTGTAGGTGCCGGCCGCCAGGACGATCGTGTCCCCCGCCACTGCCGCCTTCAGCGCCTGCGCGAGCTGGGCGGAGGTGGAGACCGCGATGGACCGTAGTGGGGCGACGGTGTCGGGCGACACGGCCGCGGACCGGGCCCGACCCAGCGTGGTGGAGCCGGGGTGGGACGGGGCGGTGGCCGAGGCGACGGGGGCACTGCAGAGGGCGAGCAGAGCTGTGACGCCGATCGCGCCGAGGCACACGCAGGAGAGCTGGGGACGCATCGCGTCCTCCTTCGGTGGTGGGGACACCGTGATGGGTGTGGGGGGAGGGAGTATCGAGCGAGAGGATGCCGGTGGGGGTGGCGCCCTCCCCTGTCACTATATCGGACCTATCGGACTAATAGGGCCCTAGTGCAGGGAGATCTCCGGCTCCCCGACCTCAGAGGGTCGCCGGGAGGCGGAAGTGGCACGTGTCGACCTGCTCGGCCGTGCCACCCACCATCGTCAGCGCGACCCGCGTCGTGCGGCCGTCGACGTTCGGGCCGGTGAAGCCCAGCGTCGAGACCAGCTGGTAGCGGCCGGCGGGCAGTGGTGCGCCGTTGCTGCCGACGCAGTGCAGGGTCTTGACTCCCGTAGTCGCGGGATGCACGCTGCACGAGACCCCCTGCGGGAGGGCGTTGCTGCCGAGCAGCGACCAGGTGGCACTGCCCGGCAGCGTCACGTCGACCGCGGCGACCTGCTCCCCCGGGACGACCGTCATCGAGACGGGCACGGTCGCCACCCCGCTCAGCGACGAGCCGGGATCGGCGACCATGGGCGCGGTGCGGACCTCGGCGGTCGAGAAGAAGTGCGAGCCGCCGACGACGGGAAAGGAGTCGAACCCGTAGCGGCTCACGTGACCGGCGCCGTCGAGGGCGTCGACCCAGGTGTGGCCGAGCGACCCCGACACGGGCAGTGCTCCCGTGCGGGTGACGGGCAGGGTGACCTGGTAACCGCCTGACGGCAGGTACGGCGCGTCACCCCGCGTGTCGGACGTGTCCCCGCACGTGTAGTGCAGGTCGCCGGTTCCCACGAAGCGGCAGTGGATTCCGAGCTCCCTCACGGCGATGTCGGCGGGGCCGCTCCACGTGCCCTGGTCTGCGGGCACGCGCACCTCGAAGCCGACCACCTTGCCGGCACCGACGCGCACCTGCACGGTGACCCACCCCTGTCCACCGTCGACGGTGAGGCGCGTGACCAGCGCCGAGGTGGTGGTGTCAGGGGTGTCCGTGGCGGCCTGCGCCGGGGCGACCGCATACGCGGCCAGGCCGGTGACGGCGGCGGCGACGGCGAGCGCGCGCCGGGCGAAGCGGGAGGGTGCCGGTGACGAGAATGACGGGAGGGGCATGGGGAGTCCTCGATGACGAGCCGGATGAGGTCCTTACCATAACGGACAAATCGGAATCAGCGAAATGGGGGGACCCCGTGCTGGGCCACGCCGCCCGGGCGCGCTACCCGGTCTGGCCCACCGCTCACGAGGACGCGGCCCGACGCGTGTTGACGGCCGGGATGACCCGCTCGCCGTAGGAGGCCAGCGTGGCGTCCTTGGCGTCGTGCTGCAGGTAGAGCGCGAACTGGTCGACCCCGAGCGCCCTCAGCTCCTCGAGGCGCGCGACCTGCTGGTCGACCGGGCCGATGAGACAGAAGCGGTCGATCACCTCCTCCGGCACGAAGTCGGTGTGCGTGCTCCCCGCCTTGCCGTGCTGGTTGTAGTCGTAGCCCTGGCGACCAGCGATGTAGTCGCTGAGCGCCTGCGGGACCGCCGCCCCGTCGACGCCATAGCGGGCCACGATGTCGGCGACGTGGTTCCCGACCATGCCCCCGAACCAGCGGCACTGGTCGCGGCCGTGGGCCAGCCCGCCCGGCGTGCCGTCGGTGACGTAGGCC
>JALYVC010000145.1 GCA_030853445.1 Actinomycetota bacterium
CGAAGCCCAGCAGCTCCGCGGGCCGGAACCGTTCGACATGCGGCATCAGCCCCGCGCTGCGGTGCTTGAGCGCCGTCGCCAGCGCGAAGAAGGCCGCCGACCCCAGAGCGAGCGCGACCACCCCGACAAAGTTCACGACGGGAGTCGCCGTATGCCGGTCGTCACCGAGCTCCGCGTAGGGCCGGACGTCGAGTGTGCTGTGCCTGCAGCCGGGCTGCCGTCTCGTACACCTCGGCGGTAGCCGCCAGGAGCGGCCCCCACGCGGCCGGACAGTCGGTGGTCCGGTTGTGCTCGGCGATGGTCCGACGTAGCGCCCTGTCGCGCGCCAGGCGGACCACGGCGTCGACCATCTCGTCGTCGGACGCGCAGAGCAGGCCCTCGTGTTCGTGACGCACGAACTCGCGGACCCCGCCTTGCGACTTCGCTACCACCGGCAGCCCGGCACAGCGTGCTTCCAGGGCGGCGATACCGAACGACTCGAGGTCGGCGGGAGCGACGAAGACATGCGAGCCACCGAGTAGCGCACGCACCTCACGACGCTCCAGCCGACCGAGCAGGCTCACCTGTGAGGCGAGTCGGTGCCGCCGCACGAAACGGTCCATCGCCGGGCGCATCGGACCCTCGCCGGCGACGAGCAGACGCAGGCGGGTCGGGTCGCCCGAACGTTCGAGCGTCGACTGCGCGGCACGGAAGATGCGCAGCAGCGCGAGCGGCCGTTTACGGCTCGCGAGCCGCATCACCGCGACCAGACGCAGCTCGTGAGGACGCTCTTCGGGGGCGGGCAGGCGCCACTCGTTCTGGTGGATGCCGTTGGACAGCAACCTGATCGGCGTCCCGGGGATGAGGTGTCGACGAACCGGTGCCGTGGCCGCCTCGCTGACGGCGGTCCAGGCGATGGGCAGTCCGGACCAGCCACCCAGCGCATCCATGGTGGCCATGATCGGGCCGACGCCTGCCCACATCGAGTGGACGGTGACGACGGTCGGGAGTCCGGCCCGCGCCGCCGCTCGCGCCCCGAAGAAAGCGAGGGGGGAGGCGACGCCGAGGTGCGCGTGGACGACATCGACGTCGAGGTCGAGCAGTGCCCGCACACCGGCTGCGGTGGCAAGGGGGTGGATCACGTTGGCACCTCCCTCCACTCCCGCGACGCGGTGCACCCCTGGTGCCGCCGGCCCTGTCGTGCTCGTGACGACGTGGACCTCGTGACCCAGGTCCCGTTGCAAGCCGAAGAGGTCGCTGACATGCGTCTCGATGCCCCCGAGGCGAGGCAGGTAGAAGTCGCTGACGTGCGCAATCTTCACGGGGCGTTGTCCACGGTTGAGTTCCTGACGTGTCACACGGCTGAGCCAGGGTGGCGAGCCTGACGCCGCTTCGTCCGGGCAGCGTTGGTGGCTTCGATGTGAGCCGGTCGCCACTATCCCTCATGCAGCGGGGACGGGCGACTCCGCCCCGCGGAGCGAGGCGTAGAGTAGGCGTTTTCCCGCGAGGGAGGGGTGACGAGTGAGCATCTCAGAAACGGTTTTCGACTGGCGCTGTCGGCGTGCTGCGCACCTGCTCACGCTCCGGGACCGACGGACCCTCGCGGCGCAGCTAGCGCTCTACCGCTCCGAACGTGACCGATGCGAGCTGCGTGCGCTGGTCGAGCATCTGGACGAGGACCAGACGGTCGAGGTCCGGGCGATCCTCGACAGCCAGGACGCGCGCGCCAGGTGGCGCGCAGGGTCGTCGGGCGCCGGGATGCGCTGTCCCGCGGTGAGCTGAGGAGACGGCCGTCGAGGTCGTCTGAAGTGCGGAGGCTAGAGTCCGTGACATGGACAAGGTGGTCTCCAGCGCAGCCGAGGCGATCGACGGCATCGTCGACGGGATGTCGCTCGCGGTCGGCGGTTTCGGGCTCTGCGGCGTCCCGAGCGTGCTCATCGCCGCGATCTACGACGCCGGCGTCACTGATCTCGAGGCGATCTCCAACAACTGCGGCGTCGACGACTGGGGCCTCGGGATCCTGTTGCGCGACAGACGGATCCGGCGGATGATCTCGTCCTATGTGGGTGAGAACAAGGAGTTCGCCCGGCAGTACCTCTCGGGCGAGCTGGAGGTGGAGCTGACCCCTCAGGGCACGCTGGCCGAGCGGCTTCGGGCCGGTGGGTCGGGCATCCCGGCGTTCTTCACCAAGACGGGTGTGGGCACGCAGATCGCGGAGGGTGGGCTGCCATGGCGGTATGCCCCCGACGGCGTCGTCGAGGTGTCGTCACCGCCGAAGGAGACCCGGGAGATGGACTGGATGGGGGAGCGCGAGACGTTCGTCCTCGAACGGGCGATCGTCGCGGACTTCGGCTTGGTGCGGGCCTGGAAGGGCGACCGGCACGGCAACTTGGTGTTCAAC
>JALYVC010000157.1 GCA_030853445.1 Actinomycetota bacterium
GCGCCCGGCCGGTCGCGGCTACCGCCCCCAGCACGGGGCCGGCTCCGCCCGTCCCGAGCGCAGCGACCGCGGCGGCGACCGTCGTCGTTACGACCACCAGGGTTGAGCACCCGCCGCGGCTGCGGCAGTCCCCTACGGCGCCCTTCAACGGGCGGCTGAGCACGCCCCCGGTCGGCCCGATGAGGGAGACTGGGGGCGTGTCGTCGTCATCCGGCCCCTCGGGCTTCCTGGCGGGTCGCCTGCTCGTGGCCACCCCGACGATCTCCGACGGCCCCTTCCGGCGTGCGGTCGTGCTGGTGCTGCACCACGACGAGGGCGGCGCCCAGGGCGTCATCCTCAACCAGCCGCTGGCCGCCCGTATCGACGCCGTGCTCCCGGGGTGGGGCGAGGTCGCGACGAGACCGCGGCAGATCTTCCGCGGCGGTCCGGTCGAGCTCGACTCGGCCCTCGGCGTGGTCACGGTGCCCGGTGACGACCCTGAGCCGCTGGGGGTGCGGCACCTGTTCGGCGGGCTGGGCCTGGTCGACCTCGATGCCCCGCCCGCCCTGGTGGCCCCGGAGGTCGCGGGGATGCGGATCTTCGCCGGTTACTCCGGCTGGTCCCCGCTGCAGCTCGAGGGCGAGGTCCGCCGCGGCGAGTGGTACGTCGTCGACCACGAGCCACGCGACGCGTTCACCGCCGAGCCGGAGGGCCTGTGGGAGCAGGTGCTGTGGCGCCAGGGCGACAACCTGCGGCTCGTGGCGTGCTTCCCCGACGACCCCACGATGAACTGAGGCAGACCTTAGGTGTTTCACGGGTATATAACCCCCAAAAGGGATTTAGTTACTTAAAGGCTTATAAGTGACTTATAGGGTAATTTGTGACAGTATGCACAGGCCAGCCCGCTGGGGCGCGTCGAGCATGAGGTGGTCACGATGGGTCTCAACGGAGTCGGTCCGGTGACAGCAGGGGGTACGGCGACCGGGGCCTCCCCCCGCGGTGGCGTGATGAGGCCCGGGGCTCGCGCACGGACCCTCCCGCTCGGCCTGCTGCTGCTGGGGGTCGTCGCGTCGCTCCTGGTCGGCATGAGCCTGCCGGCGGCCGCGACAGGTGCACCGTTCGTCGCCCTGGCGACCCCGGCCCGCATCCTCGACACCCGCGTCGGGAGCACCACCACCGACAAGCAGGCGCAGGGGGTCGGACGGGTCAGCCCGGGTCAGACCCTCACGCTGGAGGTGGCCGGCCGGGTCGCCATACCGCTGACCGGGGTCGGCGCCGTCGTGCTCAACGTGACGTCGGTGGCGGCCACCACGGCTGGCTACGTCACGGTCTTCCCGTGTGGCGACCTCCCCCACACCTCAAGCCTCAGCTACCCGGCCGGTAGCACCGTCCCAAACGCCGTCATCGCCAAGCTCAGCGCCACCGGCACGGTCTGCCTCTACTCCGCCGGGAACACCGACCTGGTCGTCGACGTCAGCGGCTACCTGCTCACCAGCGGGGTCACCGGCCTCGACGCACCCGTCCGGCTGCTCGACACCCGGGTCGGCGCGGCCACCATCGACGGCAGGCAAGCCGGGCTCGGGGCCCTGGCCGCCGGTCAGGAGATCGCCGTGCCGGTCGTGGACCGCGGGGGCTTCACGTCCGAGGCCTCCTCCGTCATCCTCAACCTGACCGTGGTCAACGCGCGGTCTGCGGGCTACCTGTCGGTCTACCCGTGCGGGGCCCGCCCGAACTCGTCGAGCCTCAACTACGGCGGGGGGGTCACGCGGGCCAACGCCGTGGTCACCGGGCTCACCAACGGTCAGTTCTGCGTCTTCAGCGCCGGCGCCGCCGACGTGGTCATCGACGCGAGCGCCTCCTTGCCCGCCTCGACGTTCTCACCCCTGCCCAGCCCCGAGCGGCTGCTCGACACCCGGGCGGGCACCACCGTCGACAGCGCGTTCCGTGACCTCGGCCCCGAGCCGGCCAACGCCAGCCTGACCCTCTCGGTCGCCGGCCGGGGCAGCGTCCCGTCCGGGGCGAAGGCAGTGGTCCTCAACCTCACCGCGATCGGACCCACGGGCAGCGGCTACACGTCGGTCTACCCGGCCGGCCCGGCCCCCCACGCCAGCAACCTCAACTACGCCCGGGGCGAGATCGTCGGCAACCTGGTCGTCGCCCCCCTGAGCGCGACGGGAAGTGCCTGCCTCACCACCGCGGGGGTGGCGACCGACCTGGTGGTCGACGTGACGGGCTACCTGACCGCCGACGTCCCCGCTGGGACGGATCCCTGCCCGAGCCTCGCCGTCAACACCAGCCCTGACAGCGTGCGTTCGCAGCTGGTCTATCGGTCGGCGCTGCAGAAGGTGGTCGGCGACGACCGCGTCGCGGTGGTCGTCTGCTCGGTGCCCACCGGGTACCGCGGGTACTCGGCCTGGCCGAAGGTCGGCACGCCGCGCAGTGCGAGCACGATCGCGACGTGGGCCAACCAGACCGTGGCGCCGTACTTCGTCTCGGTGTCCGGTGGGGCCTACCGGCCCACGTTCGTGGCCGCCGGTCCCGTGACGCTCACGACCCCCAGCACGAACGGGGGCCCGGACGACTGCCTCGACAAGGCGATGAGCTCGGTAGCCACCACCGGCATCACCAACGTGCTCGCCACCGACGACCGCATGGTCGACTTCGCGTTCGCCGGACCGGGCCGCATCGAGCCGGTCCCGCAGTCACCGGAGCGGACGGTGCTCACCTCGGGACCTCCGAAGACCTCGCTGCGTGGTCTCTACCTCGGCGGTGACCTCACCTCGGTCGACCTCAACCCGATGATCGCCGTCCACGAGATGGGCCACACGATCCACTGGCCCCACTCCTTCATCTCGGATGACGAGTACGACAACCCGACCGACGTCATGAGCGGGAGCCCCGGGGACGCCTCGAACGGGTGGTGCCGCACGCCGTCACCGGGCTTCGCCTACCCGTGCCTCCCGCAGAGTGCGCTCGCCTTCGACCGGATGGCGGCGGGGTGGATGACCTCTCGGCAGTCGGCGATCAACAGCGGGGTCGTCAACTATGCCCTCGGCGCGGCCAACGCCCACGCGACCAACACGGCGGGCACCCAGATCGTCGCCGTGCGCGACCCCCACGACGCCTACAGCGTGCTCACCCTGGAGGGGCGCGCCGCGGTCGACTACGACCAGCACCTGTCGGGCCCCTACTGCCACGTCATCCCCGACCCTGCCTCCAGCACGGGGGCGACCCGGTGCGACACCCTCCTTCCCACCGGCCACGACGGTGTCGTCGTCTCGCTGGTGCGTCAGACCCCGAGCGCATCGGGAATCAGCCTGTTCCGTCGCATGAGCCAGGCCATGGGGCGCCCCTACTCGTTCGACCACGTGCTCCAAGTCGGCGACTCGGTGACCGTCGAGGGTGTGCACATCGCCGTCCTGGCCCGCACCGGCACCGTCTTCACCGTGCAGGTGGGGGGGAAGTACACCACCCCGACGAGGATGGTCGCCCCGACGGCGCTCGCCCCGAGCGGGGACACACCGCTGGTGCCGAGGTCCGACACGCCGGGGCAGACGGCGGCTGCGGTGCTCAGGTAGGCGCCGCAGGGTGCGCAGGAGCTCGGTAGCCCCGGTGAGCCCGGCGGAGTGCGGCGGACTGCGGCCGGGGGCAGGGGCGTGGCAGGGGTGGGCCGGCGGCCGTTGAGGGCGGCAGCAGCGGCATACACTGTCGCGATGAGCACGCAGATGCCGGAAGACCCCTTCGCTCCGCAGCTCGAGCCCTCGGGGCCCAGCACGTCGACCACGGTCCTCGAGCGCGAGGAGACCCTGCCGTCCGAGCAGCTGCAGGAGCCGGGCGACCACGAGCGGTTCTCGCACTACGTGCGCAAGGAGAAGATCCTCGAGAGCGCCCTGTCCGGCGACCCGGTCGTGGCCCTGTGCGGCAAGGTGTGGGTGCCGGGACGCGACCCCCAGAAGTTCCCGGTGTGCCCCACCTGCAAGGAGATCTACCAGGGCCTGCGGGCGCCGCAGGACGGCGGGGAGTAGGCCTCAGGCCACTGCGCCGGGCACCCCCGCAGTGCCTTCGGGGTGGACGCGACCTGACCCGAGGGCCCCGGCGACCGCGAGGAGCAGGGCCACGAGGGTCAGTGCGGCGAACACCCGGCCCGTGAGGTGGTCTGCGCGCGCGGCGAGGACGGCTCCGGCCGCGGCCAGCACGATGCCCTGCGCCACGGACATCGCCAGGGCTCGGGCGGCGCTGACCCGCCCGAGCGCCGCGTGCGCTGTCAGGGCCATCGTGGCCGTCGCCAGCGTGGGGGAGCAGACTCCGATCCCGGTCGCTGCGAGGGCCCAGATCGTCATGCCGGCCGCGATGGGCGTCTCGGTGAGCGCCAGCAGGAGCGGCCCGAGGGTGCCCAGGGCGACGAGGATGAAGCCCACCCTCAGACGCCCGACTGCCCCGGTGCGTCGCTGGACCTCGTCGAGACTCTGCACCCACGACCCCAGCGACCAGAACGCCCCGGTGACGCTGAGACTGACTCCCGCGAGCGCGGGACCGGTGTCGCGCAAGGTCGTCAGCATGAGGGGGATGAAGGCGCCGGCCGTGCCGAACGACGCGAAGAGCAGCCCGCTCAGTCCGACCAGGGCGGGGACTCCGGGGGCGAGTGCGGCGGTGCCTGCCGGCACGACGGACCGCAGGGCGACGAGGGCCGCGGCCGAGCCCAGGACGATGACGGCGGCGGTGGCCGGCACGAGCGCGGGG
>JALYVC010000188.1 GCA_030853445.1 Actinomycetota bacterium
CCCCAACGCCACCCTCGGACAAGGGGGACGTTCTGGTGGCTGCATCCGGTCGATGATCGCCTGCAGCCGCCCTTGGCTGCGCGCAAGACACACCGGCACTCCTGCATGCTCCACCCGCAGTGCGCACTCCTCGGCGATCTCGCTGACCATGGAGAGCCGAACCCACGGGGCGTCCTCGGGCTGGGGCACGATGTTCCTCCACTGTGGTAGGCGAAGTTGGTCAGGTGGTGGATGGAGGCGATGGTACGGATGGACCACTGTCGGGCCCGCGACTGGATTCGTGATGCGCCCGGGGAGCGCTGATGCGACGCCCGGAGATCTCGGTGGCGGGGATGGCGATGTAGAAGTCCTTTTCTCCCGGCGCCCACGCTTCGAGGGGGCCGACCATGATGCCCGCAAGTTCCAGGTCGTCGGCGTCGCCGAGCGGGCGGGCCCGCCCGGTCACAATGACCGACCAGCCCGTCCGGGTGGCAGGGTTGATGTCGGCGACCCCAAAAGACATCGTCAGTTCATAGGCGGCAGCCGCCAACTTGTTGCCGTAGGTGGTGCGGGCCACCACCTCGTTCTGGTGGACCAGGAAGTTTACCGGCACTAGCCTCGATGTTTCGTCTGGTTGTTGGGTGAGCGGCTGACTGCGGCATCGCGTAGTTGCGGCCGGACGGGCAGGGCGGTTCGCCGGCGCTGGCGCCGCCGGTTCTCCTGATCCTGGTCGTCGGGTCGGTTGTCGATGGTCAAGTGGTGTGTAGCGCGGCCCAGCCGGAATCGATGAGCCGGTTCCAGGGCCAGTCCCTGGGGAGTCGCAGGCGTCTTCGTCGGCCGGTGCGGATGATCCGTCCGGCGACGGCCAGTATCCGGAACCGTAGCCGCTTGGGTTCCCAACGGCGTGCGGGCTCGTGGGCGTCGAAGGCCAGGGTCTGGGTCCAGGTGAGGAGGTCGGCGGCCAGCGCGACGACCTCGACCCAGATCCGGTTCTGGGCGTAGCCGTGGAAAGGCAGGTTCCGTAGCCCGGTGTCCTTCAGACAGCGGATCCGGTCCTCGCAGCGGGCGCGTTGCCGGTGCCGGACCTCAAGGTCGCCCAGCCGCCAGCTCGCCGAGCGTGGGGTGTTGGTCGCGAAGCAGGTGATCCGCCACCCGTTGTGGTCAGTCAGCCGCAGTTGGGCACCGGGGTGGGGACGTTCGCGGCGCGCGATCACCCTCATCCCTGCCGGCCACTGCTGCGGGCCGAACCGTGCCGGGGAGCGGGTCGGCTTGGGCGGAGTCGGCATCCACGCGGTCAGTTCGGCGACCTGCGCGCCGTCGCGAGCCTCGCCGTCGCCATCGACCGCGGCCCGCCATGCCTGCTCCGGGATGATCCCGATCGCTGTCCTGACGGGCTCCTGGGCGGCGAACCCGATCGAGTACTCCAACCCGGCATCGGTGATGTGGTGCAAGAAAGCCTTCGAGCAACCACCGGTATCGGCACGCACCAGCACCTGACTGCGCTCATCGACGGGCAGTTGCGCGAGCGCGGTGTCGAGAATCGCGATGTGGTCGGCACTGTTCCACGGCGACGCCCTGCCTGGACGCAGGTCGATCGCGAGGGCCTCGCCGGTGCCGTGCTCGCCATGGTCGACAAACGCACACATCGGCGCGAACCCGAACCCACGCTTGAACGTGGGCTCGGCGGCCTGCTTATCCGAGTGAGCGGTCACCAGCGTGGCGTCCAGATCGATGACCACCTGCCCTCCATCGTGACGCCCGGGCCTGCCGGCCAACGGCCGCTGCTGTGCCCACACCCGAGCCCGAGCATCAGCGCGCACCTCGCGGATCGCTGCGACCGCGGCATCCACGTCGGTAGCCAGAGCGGCGAACAACCGCGAGACCGTCGGATCAGATGCCACCGACCCAAACACCCCCGGCTGCGCCCGGAGCGCGGCCACATCGGCCAGACAGTCCCCGCCGATCGCGACCGCGGTCGCGACATCAAGCAGCACCTTCCCGGGGTCGTGGACAGCACGATCCCGAAGCCACGGCGCAAGCCCGCGTGAGAGACCGCGATCGAGCCCGGCGACCCGCACCATCTCTCGCAACAGCAACGCGCCCGACGACGAGATCAGCGACTCGCGGCCACTGTCGAGAACCAGACCATGAACCGGGTTACGCTTCACCTACGGAGTGCCTTCCAGCCGGAGATCTTGTGACGTCGTAATCCCAAGTTTCCCCTGCAGGACAGGCACTTCCGTGCCTCACGCGCCGTGCTCACCCACAGCGACATGAAACCCCGAGGCTAGGGAGCAACCGATGATCCAGCTCGACGACGTCACCCTCACCTTCGCCGACGGCGACACCCGAGTCACCGCCGTCGACCACGTGTCCCTCACCGCCCGGCCGGGCACCGTCACCGGGATCACCGG
>JALYVC010000201.1 GCA_030853445.1 Actinomycetota bacterium
GGGCCGGCCGCTGCACGGCGTAGGCCGCGAGCAGCCCCGCCAGTCGGCGCGCCACGGACCAGCGCCGCCCCCGGCGAAGGTCACGCTCCTCACCCTCCCGGCCCTCACCGAGGTGGTCGGCCAGGGCGCGGCACCACGGCTCGGACAGCGACGCGTCGATCGCGGCGAGGACCGGCCACACGAGGCGGTCGGGATCCCACGGGTCGGAGCGTTCGGTGCCGGTGAGGGTGGCGACCAGGGAGCGCGGGCTACGGAAGTCCACTCCTGCGCACACCCCGTCTTTTCCCCGCGGTCCGGCGCCGAGGCGGTGCGACAGACGCTGACTCAGCCAGCGCTCGACGCCCTTGGCCGGGACGATGACGACCTCGGTGGCGAAAGGGTCGTCGCCGGGCGCGGCGAGCAGCTCGCCCAGCCCGTCGGCGAGCCGGTCGGTGCGGTCACCCACGTGCACGTGCAGCGGCACGGCTCCCCCTTCCTCCCGATCGACCCGGACGCGCCTCGCGGCCCGTCTCGGTCAACCTACCGAGCCCCACCGACAGCCCACCCCGCGGCTCGGTGGAGACTGAACCCCGTGGCCAAGGGCCCGGACCAGGGCCCGGACCAGGGTCACGACGCGGTAATTCGGCAGCAGGGTGAGTTCTGCTGGGTGGAATCTCGCTGCAGTCGTCGGGCCGGGGGTCAGCAGGACGATGTCAGCGACGGCCGCAGGGGATGCTGGGGAGTCTCCCCCGCCGCTCGACCGTGATCGACGGGACTCAGTCCCCGTTGCCGTAGAGGTCCGGGTCGACGAACGGAACCACCACCACGGGAACTCGTGAGTACTTGGCGCAGTGGGCGCTGGTCGAACCCATGACGATGCGTTTGAGAGCACCCTTGTGCTCGGTGCCGACGACCAGCAGGGTGGCGTCGGCAGACAGGGCCACCAACGCCTGACCGGGTCGACCGCGGACGACCCTGCGCTCGATCGAGGGTGCATCCTCCACCGCCTGCAGGGCGAGGTCGATCGCCTTGTCCTGCACCGTTGTCGCGGACTTCACCTGGGCAGCGCGCTCCTCGTCCAGCAGGGGGAAGCCGCGAGCCGCGTAGGCGGTGTCCACCTCCCAGGCGGTCACGGCCCGGACGGTGGCGCCACGCAGCCTTGCCTCGTCGAGCGCGAACTGCACCGCTGCCGTCGACGCCTTCGAGCCGTCGACGCCGACCGTGATGACGTGTCCGTGCATCACACACCTCCATGTCTCGAGTGCCTCGATCTTGACCCA
Source organism: Actinomycetota bacterium (assembly GCA_030853445.1). Classification (GTDB taxonomy): domain Bacteria; phylum Actinomycetota; class Actinomycetes; order Actinomycetales; family Dermatophilaceae; genus Lapillicoccus. Next base: position 1,260 of record JALYVC010000201.1, read on the forward strand.
CGATGTCGGGTTGTGTACAGGGTCTTTGGCCCTCCTCCCGACCTGGACACGTTGTTCGTGGCTGTCGGTCGCCGGTCAGGACCACCGGCCCGGCTAGCGTCCCGGCCGGACCGTGCCGAGAAGAAGCGTGCCCGGCGGCAGGTCCTCATCGTCGCGCAGGCGTCACCCTCACCACTTGCTCAAGCCACGCAGTAGGAGTAGGAGTAGGGGGCTTCGCGCCGGGTCTGAGCATCATCCGAGGGCCCGGACCCCCCGGCGAAAGGGATTGCCCATGGACAGCGCCACCTCTTCAACCCCGACCGAGGAGCCCCAGCTCAAGCGTCACATCGGCATCGTCGGGCTGCTGTTCGCGAGCATCGGCTCGATCATCGGGTCGGGCTGGCTGTTCGGTGCCCTCAATGCCTCGAAGGAGGCTGGTCCTGCAGCCGTGATCTCGTGGGCTCTGGGCGCCGTGATGGTCCTGGCCATTGCCCTGGTCTACGCCGAGCTCGGGGTGATGTTCCCGCTCTCGGGAGGAGTGATCCGTTACCCGCACCTGGCCTTCGGCTCGTTCGCGAGCTATACGACGGGCTGGATCACGTGGGTCGGCGCCAGCACGACTGCGCCGATCGAGGTGCTCGCGTCGCTGCAGTACGCCACCAAGTACGCGCCGTTCACGGTCGAGCAGCAGGTCGGCGGTCAGACCGTGCACACCCTGACCGCTCTCGGCTACGGCGCCGCCGTGGTCCTGATGGCGCTGTTCGTGGTGGTCAACTACTTCGGCATCCGCTGGTTCGCGCGGATCAACAACGTCTTGGTCTGGTGGAAGCTCTTCATCATCGTGCTGGTGGTCGTGGCGTTCTTCGTTGCCTCCTTCCACAGTGCGAACTTCACCGACCACGGCTTCATGCCGCAGGGCTGGCACGGCGTCTTCAGCGCGATCGCGACCTCGGGCATCGTGTTCTCCTATCTCGGCTTCCGTCAGGGCGTGGAGCTGGCCGGGGAGACCGACAACCCGAAGAGGAACGTGCCCATCGCCGTCATCGGCTCGGTGCTGATCACGGCGGTCATCTACATCGCCCTGCAGATCGCGTTCATCGGGGCCCTCGAGCCCGGTCTGCTGAAGGGGTCTAACGCCTGGGGCAACCTCGACTTCAAGAACAGCTTCGGGCCGTTGGCGGCCGTGGCCACCGCTCTCGGGCTGGGCTGGCTCGCCGTGCTGCTCTACATCGACGCGATCATCTCACCCGGTGACACCGGGCTGATCTACACCACCTTGACCTCGCGCCTGTCCTACGCGATGGCCCGCAACGGCAACGCTCCGCAGCGGCTGGCGAAGACCACCGACCGGGGGGTTCCGCTGTTCAGCCTGCTCGTGACCTTCGTGGTGGGCCTGATCGTGTTCCTGCCCTTCCCGAGCTGGCAGCAGCTGGTCGGCTTCATCACCTCGGCCACGGTGCTGTCGTTCGCATCCGGTCCGCTGGTGCTCTCCGCGCTGCGCAAGCAGGTCCCGGACCAGCCACGACCGTTCCGGCTGCCCGGCGGTCACGTGATCCCAATCCTGGCCTTCTGGGCCTCCAACCTGATCGTGTACTGGTCTGGGTGGCTGACCGGGTGGAAGCTCTACATCGCGGTGCTGCTGGGATTCGTGCTGCTGGCGATCTTCAAGGCCTTCGGTGGGGTCCGACAGGGCGCGTTCCACTTCTGGCAGGGCTTCTCCTGGCTGTTTCCCTGGCTGGCCGGACTGGCACTGATCTCCTACCTGGGCAACTTCCCGGAGAAGTCCGTAGGAGCCGGCAACCTGGGGTTGCTCAACTTCGAGTGGTCCACGCTGATCCTGGCCGGCCTGTCAGTGGTCGTCTACGTCATCTCCAACAAGGTCTGCCTGAGCACCGAGGTCGCCCAGGAGCACATCGAGCAGTCCCGGAAGGAGGCCGCGGTCGAGGAGGAGGAGCTCGGCGTGGCTCCGTGACTCCCGCCCACACCTCACCGAGCTGACGACCTCACGAGCCGGTGAACGCCGGGGGCTCCTTGGCGAGGAAGGCGCGCACGCCCTCGCGGAAGTCCGCGCTGCCGTATGCCGCGCTGACCCGGCCGTCGTCGACCGCCGGGTCGTAGCCGACAGCGCCAGCGCGCAGCTGCTCCTTGGTCGTCGTGACGGTGAGGGGCGCAGCCTTGCGCACCCCGTCGATGACGCCCCAGACCTGCTCGTCAAGCTCGTCGGGCGGGACGACCGCGACCAGGGCCCCGACGGCATACGCACGCTCGGCGCCGACCAGTCGTGAGGCGAGGATCATCTCGCGGGTGAGGGGGTCGCCGAAGACCTCGGCACAGCGCAGCACCAGCGGCGCCGAGAGCGCGTTGCCGAGCGTGCGCGCGATGGGGTAGCCGAAGCGGCTGGACGGGGTCGCCAGCCGCAGGTCGCACATGGTGGCGACGGCGAGGCCGCCGCCTACGCAGATGCCGTCGACGGCCGCGACCGTCACCTGCGGGAGGGCGTACCAGGCGTCGAGCACCCGTCGGACCTTGGCCTCGTAGGCGACCCCGTGGGCCCCCTGCGTGAAGTCGGCGAAGGAGGCGATGTCGTTGCCCGCGGCGAAGGCCCGCCCCCCGACCCCCCGTACCACCACGACCCGCACCGAGGTGTCCCGGGAGACCTCGGAGCACAGCTCGAGCAACCCGTCGTACATCTCGTCGGTGAAGGAGTTGTGCTTGTCGGGGCGGTTGAAGGCGACCTCGACGGCGCCGGGGGCCCGGCGCAGCAGCAGCTGCCCGGACGCGGTCGGTGTGGGGTCGCCCCACTCGGGCGCGGGGGCGGTCGGTGCGGGGGTCACGGGGATGAGCCTAGAGGCCGGTGCCCCGGCTCCGACGCCAGCGCGGTCACCGGTCACCCGGCAGCAAGCGGCCAACCTTCGCGGCACGAGCGAGTTTCCTATTTATACCCTTTATTCTATTTGTGGACCCGCCGTGGGGCACGTCGGGTCACCCCCACCCCCCCTCACCCTAGGCGGCACCATGCCCACCACCGTCACTGTCAACGGGGTCTCACACACCCTCGACGTCGATCCCTCCATGCCCTTGCTGTGGGCGCTGCGCGACGTCATCGGCCTCACCGGCACCAAGTACGGCTGCGGTATCGAGGCTTGCGGAGCCTGCACCGTCCTGCTCGACGGCGGAGCCGAGAAGAGCTGCCACGTCAAGGTCAAGGAGGTCAGCCGCAAGCAGGTCACCACGATCGAGGGCCTCTCGCCCACCGGTGACCACCCCGTGCAGAAGGCCTGGGTCGCCGAGCAGGTGCCGCAGTGCGGCTACTGCCAGTCGGGGATGATCCTCGCGGCCGTCGAGCTGCTCAGGCACACGCCGAAGCCGACCGACGCGCAGATCGACGCCGCCATGCGCAACCTCTGCGTGTGCGGCACCTACCAACGGGTGCGCGCCGCGATCCACCGGGCGGCCGGACAGTGACCGCCGACCTGCACGCCGGTCCCGGCACCGCGGTCGCCCCCGCGGGCACCCAGGGGCGCGCCGTGAGCCGTCGGGTCTTCCTCACCGC
>JALYVC010000206.1 GCA_030853445.1 Actinomycetota bacterium
GCCCCGCCCCGGTGAGCCCGCTCAACGCCGAGATCGGCGCGGCCCGCCGTTTCGTCATGGTCGGCACCGACCTCGAGGACCACCGCCGGGTGCGCTCGCGGCTCGGGCGGGGCGCCTACGCCGACGACGTCAGCGTCAACGACGTCGTCCTGGCCACGCTCGCCGGAGCCTTCCGAGCGTGGCTGCTGACGCGGGGCGAGCCGGTGGGACCGAGCACGGTGGTCCGGGCCATGGTGCCGGTGAGCATCGACGGGGGCGCTGACCCAGCCAGCAGCGGCCTCGGCCACCGGCTCACGGCCTGCTTCGTCGACCTGCCGGTCGGTGAGCCGGGAGCGTCCATGCGCCTGCACCAGATCGCCTTCGCCATGCGCCAGCAGATCGAGGGCGGCCAGGCGGTGGGGGCGGGCCGCCTCGTCGGTCTCGCCGGCTTCGCCCCACCCACGTTGCACGCGCTCGGTGCCCGCCTCGGCTCGGCGATGTCGCGCCGCCTGTTCAACGTCGTGATCACCAACGTTCCCGGCCCGCAGTCCACCCTGTATGCCGTCGACGCGCCGATGGTGTCGACCTTCCCCGTCATGCCGCTCGCCCGGGGGCAGGCGCTGGCGATCGGCCTGACGTCGTACGACGGTGGGGTCTACTACGGCCTCAACGCGGACCGCAACACGATGCCCGACGTCGACGTGCTCGGTCAGAGCATCGTCGACTCGCTCGCCGAGCTGGCTGACAAACCGGACGGGAGCAGGTGAGCTCCGAGGGCCTCACGAGGCTTGCAGCGCCGCGTCGGGGCCTGGTCATCGGTGGGGGCGGGGTGCTGGGTGCAGCGTGGGCCATCGGTGCGCTCGCCGCCCTCGAGGAGTCGCTGGGCGTCTCGGTCAGCTCGTTCGACGAGCTGGTGGGCACGTCGGCCGGGTCGGTGCTCTGCACCATGCTGGCCGTCGGCGTGAGGGTCGACGACCTGCGCACCCACCAGCTCGAGGGTCGGGTCGAGCGCGGGCCACTGGCGGGCTTCGAGTGGGACTACGACCAGGCGACCGGGGGTGACCGGCCGCCGACGCCCAAGGCAGGGCTGGGCTCGACCGTCCTGCTGCGCAGGGGGATTCGCGAGCTGCGCCAGCTGCCGCCCACCGCCGTGCTCGCCGCCTTCCTGCCCGAGGGCCGGGGTCGGCTCGACAGCGTCGGGGCGATGGTCCGTCATGTGCAACCAGCGGGCTGGGTCGGCCGCGGCGGCCTCTCGGTGGTGGCCTTCGACTACGACGCTGGCGTGCGCGTCGCCTTCGGTCGCGAGGGAGCGCCCGTGGTCGACATCGCCGACGCGGTGATGGCCTCGTGCGCGATCCCGGGGTGGTACCCCCCGGTGCGCATCGGGGAGCGGCGCTTCATCGACGGCGGCACGTGGTCGTCCACCAATCTCGACCTGCTGGTGGGCCGCGGTCTCGACGAGGTCTACGTCCTGGCTCCCCAGGTGTCCTTCGAGACCGACGCGCCCTCGCAGCTGGTCTCCCGTCTCGAGCGCCAGTGGCGCACCCGCGTGACGGCCAAGGCGCTCAAGGAGATGAACGTCGTCCACGCCGACGGGGCCCAGGTGACGATGATCGGGCCGGGTCGCGAGGATCTTGAGGCCATCGGGGGCAACCTCATGGACGTCAGTCGTCGGCCCTTCGTCATGGAGACGTCGCTGCGCACCTCGCAGGTCGCGCTCGCTGATCCCGCACCGCTGAGCAGGCGAGCCTGAGCAGGCCCGCACGGGTCTACCCTTCGAGCACCCGGTCCCCCCGCGCCCCGCCCCTCCGCCTCTCCAGGAGCCCCCGTGCACCAGTGCCGCGTCTATCTGCCGGTCGACCTCGCCAGCATCCTGCAGCTGCTGGCCGGCAACGAGATCCACCTCAGCGACGGCTATGCCGTGACGGAGTGGCTGGAACGGGCCCACCCCGCCGAGGACGAAGAGGGGCTGGAGTTCCTCGCGCTGACGTCGGCTCGCACCGCCGCCGTCGTCGACCGTGACGGGTCCGACCGGCCACTGGTGATCGCCGCCGTCGACCTCGACTCCGACGACGTCGACGTCGTCCCGTCGGCGTCCGGGGTGGCTGCTCAGGTCGGGCTGCGGGCCCCGGTCCCGCGGCGCCGGGTCGTCTCGCTGCACGTCGAGGAGCCGCCCGCCGGCAGCCGGGCCGAGCCCGACCTGCTCTGGTACGACGTCACCGAGCTGGCCGAGGTGGCCCGCCTGGCGGGAGGCTGAGCCACGGGGGACCGGGCTCCCGGCGTGGTCCTGGGCCCGCGCCGCGTTCGAGGTCGCCCCGGCGCTCGTGGAAGCATGGGCGGACGGGCCCACGTGCCCTCGTCGTTTCCGCGATCGTCAAGCCCAAGGAGCACCTCGCATGGATGCCGTCACCCAGGTCCCCGCCCCCGCCAACGAACCGGTCCTCGACTACGCGCCCGGTAGCGCCGAGCGGGCAGAGCTCGAGCTGGCGCTGGTCAGGCTCGGCGCGGATCGACGCGAGCTTCCGCACACCATCGGTGGGCGCAGGGTCTTCGGCACCGGCAAGAAGATCGACGTGAGGCAGCCGCACGCCCATCGCAAGGTGCTGGGCACGATGCGGGGCGCGACGCTCGGAGACGCGCGGGCTGCGGTGCAGGCGGCCAAGGACGCCGCTCCCGGCTGGCGTGAGCTGTCCTTCGACGACCGGGCCGCGATCTTCCTCAAGGCGGCTGACCTGCTCTCCGGCCCGTGGCGCCAGACCCTCAACGCCGCGACCATGCTGGGTCAGGGAAAGACCTGCTACCAGGCCGAGATCGACGCCGCGTGCGAGCTGATCGACTTCTGGCGGATCAACGTCCACTTCGCGCGGGCCATCCTCGCCGAGCAGCCGCCGCTCAACTCGAAGGGCGTGTGGAACCGCACCGACCACCGCCCGCTCGAGGGCTTCGTCCTCGCCATCACGCCGTTCAACTTCACCGCGATCGCCGGCAACCTGCCGACCGCTCCGGCGCTCATGGGCAACACCGTCGTGTGGAAGCCGTCGCCGACCCAAGGCCTCGCCGCGCAGCTGACCCTCGAGCTGCTCGAGGCCGCCGGCCTGCCCGCCGGGGTCATCAACCTCGTGACCGGTGACGGGCTCAACGTGAGCAAGGTCGCCCTCGCCGACCCTGACCTGGCCGGCATCCACTTCACCGGCTCGACACCGACGTTCCAGTCGCTGTGGCAGCAGGTCGGTACCAACATCGCCTCGTACCGCACGTATCCCCGCCTCGTGGGTGAGACCGGCGGCAAGGACTTCGTGCTCGCGCACCCCTCCGCCGATCCCGACGTGCTGCGCACGGCCCTGATTCGTGGGGCGTTCGAGTACCAGGGCCAGAAGTGCTCGGCGGCGTCGCGCGCCTACGTGCCCGCGTCGCTGTGGAAGCAGATCAAGGGCGACCTCGCCGACCTCACCGACGCCCTGCCCCAGGGTGACGTCACCGACTTCTCCAACTTCATGGGTGCGGTCATCGACCAGCGGTCGTTCACCAAGAACGCCGCCGCGATCGACCGGGCCCGGGCCACGAAGGGGATCGAGGTCGTCGCGGGCGGCACCTACGACGACTCCGAGGGATGGTTCGTCCGACCCACCGTGCTGCAGGTCGCCGACGCGAGCGACGAGGTCTTCCGCACTGAGTACTTCGGCCCGGTGCTCGCCGTGCACGTCTTCCCCGACAGCCGCTACGACGCCGTGCTCGACCAGATGGAGGGCTTCGCCCCCTTCGGGCTGACGGGGGCGATCATCGCCAGCGACCGCGTCGCCATCGCCGCAGCCACCCGGCGCCTGCGCTTCGCCGCGGGCAACTTCTACGTCAACGACAAGCCCACCGGTGCCGTCGTCGGCCAGCAGCCCTTCGGTGGCGGGCGCGCCTCGGGCACCAACGACAAGGCGGGCGCCGCCCAGAACCTCCTGCGGTGGAGCAGCGCTCGCTCGATCAAGGAGACCTTCGTGCCGCCGACGGAGGTCGCCTACCCGCACATGGGCTGAGCGGAGCGCCTGCTCAGGCGCCGAGCCACCGCATACCGGTCTGGCGCTCCTTCTCGATCGCGTCGTGGACCGCCGGCTCGGCGGCCTTCTCGATCTTGCCCCCGATGAGCACGACCTTGGCCCTGAGCTCGCCGTCGAGGCGGATGACCGAGCCGGCGCCGTGCGGCTCGAGGGTGAGGGTGCCAGCCATGCGGATGGGGAGGTTGCCGTCACCGATGTCGACGGTGACGGTGCCCGTGCGGGACCCGTCGCCGGAGGCGGCGCTCCACAGGTAGGTCTCGACCACCGTGATCGTCGACCCGATCATCGAGCCCACGAAAGAGGGGAAGCTGTCTGTCGGCATGACCCGCCTCGTGGTGATCCGGGTCGTGTCGCCCTCCCGCGTCACCGACTCCGTGTGCGACAGCGCGCGGGTGGCCTCGCACTTCATGGCCTGGAAGGCGGGATCGGCGAGCATCGTCGCGACATCCGCGGGGGGAGCGGGGTACTCGTAGCTCTCGCTGATCTTCATGCGCCCAACGCTATCCGCCGCCGCTCCGCAGCGGCTGCTCCTTCGCCCCTCGCGACCCCCGCACACCGGTGACCGTACGTTCGAGCGCGTCGCGGCCCTCGTCCAGGGCGCGCCTGAGGCTGCCCCGGGCGCGGGCCAGCCGTGACGCGAGCCGCTCCGAGCGCAGCTGCAGCT
>JALYVC010000211.1 GCA_030853445.1 Actinomycetota bacterium
GAGCGGGCCTGGGCGCGGAGGCGGTCGACAGCGCCGCTGGACGCGAACTGCGCGGCCCCGAGACCCTCGACGAAGTAGCCCCGGCGCACCCGGCCCGACTCCTCGGCCGCGGCGAGCACCCGGTACACCGCAGCGAAGCCGCCGGGCACCGACTCCGCCATCACCGAGCCGCGGGTGAGCACGCCGTAGCGGTCGAGCAGCACCTCGGCCGTGGCGTAGGCGACGAGCGTCGCGTCGGGCTCGACCGGCGGTAGCAGCGACCACCGACCCGCTGCAGACGGGGGGCCGACGCGAGCGGGCAGCGACGGTCGGGCCAGCCCCGACCGGGCCCCACCCATCCCACCGAGGGCACCGGTTCGCCCGGCGTACCGGCCTCGCCGGGGGCCTACCTGGCGACGCTTGTGGGCGGTCCGCCCACCACCGAGCAGAGCCCGCAACGGGGTCAGCGTGTCGTTGGTGAGGCGACCGGACCAGACGAGGTCCCACACCACCTGCCCCAGCGCCTCGTCGTCGGTGCTGCCCACTGCGTCGGACAGGGAACGGAAGAAGTAGGCGCCTCCACCGGCCAGGGCGTCGAGCACGGCGTGGTGCAGGTCGCCGAGCTCTCGAGACTCGTCGGGAGGGGGCATGGTCAGCGGCGCGAGGTCGGCGACGTGGAGCGAGACCCACCCGTCATCGCCGGGGAGCGAGCCGTGGCCCCGCCAGACCACGTCACCGCTGGAGGTGAGCTCGTCGAGCATGCCCGGGGTGTAGCCGGCCACCCGACCCGGGAGGACGAGCGTCTCGAGGGCGCTGGCCGGGACGACGGCCCCACCGAGCTGCTCGACCGCCCTGACCAGACCTTCGAGCCCCCGCAGCTGACCCCCCACGCCCTGCCACGAGGGCAGGAAGCGGGCGAGATCGGTGCCGGTGACCGGCTCCACCTCGGCCCGCAGCGCCGCGAGCGAGCGGCGTCGCAGCGTGCGCAGCACGGCCGCGTCGCAGAAGTCGAGGCCGCCGGCACCGGCGCCGGTGGGGTCAGGTCGGAGCGCTCCCTCGACCAGTCGCCCGCCGGATACGAGACGGCGCAGGGCGTCCATGACGACGGCCGTGCCCAAGCCCAGCCAGGACGCGACGTCGGTGACCGGGAAGGGGCCATGAGTGCGGGCATAGCGGGCGACGAGGTCGCCGAGGGGGTCGGGTACCGGCTGCAGGAACACGTCGGGGACACCGACGGGCAGGGACGTACCGAGGGCGTCACGCAGCCGGGAGGCGTCCTCGACGGCCGCCCACCGCTCGTCACCGCCGATCCGCACCCGGATCAGCTGCCGCGTCCCCTCGAGGTCGACCAGCCACTCGCCGACCGTGCGGGCCGAGGTGCCCTCCTCGCACCGGGACCGGATGGCGTCGTGCGTCAGGGGCCCGAGCGCGCGCAGGAGGTCGACGACGTCCTCGGCGTCGCGGCAGCGACGGCTGTCGTCGAGCCGCTGCAGCTCGGCCTCGGTGCGGGTGACGGCCTCGGGGTCGAGCAGGTCACGCAGGGACAAGCCGTCGCCGCGGCCGAGCAGCTCCGCCAGCAGGGTGGGGTCGAGCGACAGTGCGGCGGCGCGGCGCTCGGCGAGGGGGGAGTCACCCTCGTAGATGAACTGGGCGACGTAGCCGAAGGTCAGAGACCGCGCGAACGGTGACGGCGTGGCGGTCTCGACGTCGACCAGGGTCAGCTCGCGCGAGCCGATCCGGCGCATGAGCTCGGTCAGCCCGGGCACGTCGAAGACGTCCTGCACGCACTCGCGCACGGCCTCGAGGATGATCGGGAAGGAGGGGTACTGGCTGGCCACCTCGAGTAGCTGGGCCGAGCGCTGTCGTTGCTGCCAAAGGGCCTGACGCCGGTCGGGGCGACGCCGCGGCAGCAGGAGGGCACGGGCCGCGCACTCGCGAAAACGGGAGGCGAAGAGGGCTGACCCGCCGATCTGCTCCGTCACGAGGTCGTGGACCTCGTCGGGCTCGAGCAGGATCATCGACATCAGCTCGTCGCCGACCTTCGAGCCGGACCGGCGGCGGGAACGCTCCGCACCCAGGTCGTCGTCCTCACCGGTGTCGCCGGTGGTGATCTCGTCGAACTCGAGGTCGGGCAGCCGGAAGACGATGCCGTCGTCGCCGTGCATGGCCTGCACGTCGACACCGAAGCGCTCGCGCATCCGCGCCGACACGCACAGGGCCCACGGTGCGTGGACCGGCGCGCCGTAGGGCGACAGGACGGCGATGCGCCAGTCGCCGAGCTCGTCACGGAAGCGCTCGACGACGATGGTCCGGTCGCTGGGGAGGTGTCGGGTCGCCTCTTTCTGCTCAGCCAGGTAGGTGAGCAGATTGTCGGTGGCCCACTCGTCGAGGCCGGCCTGCGTGACTCGCTCGCGGGCCTTGGCCGGGGACAGGCTACCTACCTCGCGGACGAAGCGTCCGACGGCCTCGCCGAGCTCGGTCGGGCGTCCGAGGGTGTCGCCCTTCCAGAAGGGCAGCTTGCCGGGCAGGCCGGGGGCAGGGGAGACGAGGACGCGGTCATGGGTGATGTCCTCGATGCGCCAGCTCGAGGTGCCGAGGGTGAAGACGTCGCCGATGCGCGACTCGTAGACCATCTCCTCGTCGAGCTCGCCGACGCGCCGGCCGGTGCCCGTGGACCCGGCGAGGAACACGGCATACAGGCCACGGTCGGGGATGGTGCCCCCGGAGGTGACCGCGAGACGCTGGGCTCCTCGGCGACCGGAGAGCACGCCGGTGACCCGGTCCCAGACGACGCGCGGGCGCAGCTCGGCGAACTCGTCGGAGGGGTAGCGCCCGGCCAGCATGTCGAGCACCGACTCGAGCACCGAACGGGGGAGCGCCCCGAAGGGCGCGGCTCCTCGCACCAGCTTCTCGAGGTCGTCGACGGCCCAGTCGTCGAGGGCGCACATGGCCACGACCTGCTGCGCGAGCACGTCGAGGGGGTTGGTCGTGACGGAGAGGGCCTCGATGCTCCCCGCGCGCATGCGCTCCACCACCACGGCGGTCTGCACGAGGTCACCGCGGAACTTGGGGAAGAGGACCCCGCGTGAGACCGCGCCCACCTGGTGCCCGGCCCGCCCCACCCGCTGCAGACCGCTCGCGACGCTCGGCGGCGACTCGACCTGGATGACGAGGTCGACCGCCCCCATGTCGATGCCGAGCTCGAGGCTGCTGGTGGCGACGACGGCCGGCAGCTGACCGGCCTTGAGGGCGTTCTCGATGTCAGCGCGCTGCTCCTTGCTGACCGAGCCGTGGTGCGCCCGGGCGAGCAGGGGCGGAGCACCGGCCGAGGCACCCGACTGCGCCATGAGCTCGGCGGGGGTGCGCCCGAGCGCGGAGACGGACCGCACCCTCACGTCGTTCTCGGTCCGTCCTGTTCCGTCGGCTCGGGTCGACCCGTCGGGACCCAGCTCGGCCGCCGCAGCCGCCTCCTCGACCCGCGCCTCCCAGATCTCGTTGAGCCGGGCGGTGAGGCGCTCGGCCAGCCGGCGTGAGTTGGCGAAGACCAGCGTCGAGCGGTGCTGCGAGACGAGGTCGACGATGCGCTCCTCGACGTGCGGCCAGATGGAGGCTCGCTGCTGTGCGCCCGCGGCCGGGCCGCTGAGGTCCTGCTCGACGACCTCGCCCAGCGATGACATGTCGGCCAGGGGGACGACGACCTGCAGGTCCCACTGCTTGGTCGACGGGGGCTGGACGACCTCGACCGGGCGACCGCCGGCCAGGAAGCGGGCAACCTCCTCGACCGGGCGGACGGTCGCCGAGAGCCCCACCCGCTGAGCCGGTCTCGGCAGGAGCGCGTCCAGCCGCTCGAGGCTGAGCGCCAGGTGGGCGCCGCGCTTGGTGCCTGCCACCGCGTGGACCTCGTCGAGGATGACGGTCTCGACCCCGACGAGGGCCTCGCGCGCGTTCGAGGTGAGCATCAGGAAGAGCGACTCGGGGGTGGTGATGAGGATGTCGGGAGGGGTGCGGGCGATCGCTCGACGCTCCTGGGGGCTCGTGTCACCCGAGCGCACACCTACGGAGATGGGCGTCATCGTCGCGCCGAGACGGTCGGCGGCGTGCCCGATGCCGACCAGGGGGCTGCGCAGGTTGCGCTCGACGTCGACCGCGAGGGCCTTGAGGGGCGAGATGTAGAGCACGCGGCAGCGCTGGAGACGCTCCTGCGGTGTGGGTGTGCTGGCGAGACGGTCGAGGGCCCAGAGGAAGGCAGAGAGCGTCTTGCCGGAGCCCGTGGGAGCCACGACGAGCGCGTGGTGGCCCGAGCTGATGGCGTCCCAGGCTCCGGCCTGCGCGGCGGTGGGCGTGGTGAAAGAGCCCCGGAACCACGCGGCGGTGGCGGGGGAGAACCGGTCGAGGACGTCGGCTGCCATCAGGTGACCCAGCCTGCCACCCCGCACCGACAGGTGTCAGGATCGCTCCACCTGGTCGCGTCACGCTGCCCGTCCGCGCGAGGCTGGACCGGGCCTAGGTGAGGGCCCCGACCGGGTGGACGGGGCCCTCACCCCCACTGGCCAGTGGGTGTCGCGAGCCGTCACTGGCCGACGACCCTCAGTGCGAACGACGAGCCTCCGTCGGTGACCGGGGTGGCGCTCAGCCCGATCGCGGTGAGCGACGTGAGCAGCGGCTCCAGGTCGGACGAGGTCCGGCCGGCGTAGAGCGGCCGGAGCGGGCCGAGGTCGGCGAACAGCAGCGAGGCGGCGGTGTCGGGGGTGGCGACGGCCTTGGTGAAGAGGCTGCTGCTCCCGAGGCTGCCCTTCTGCTGGAGGCTCGCGAGGTAGGCGTCGCTCGTCGCGAGGAGGAGGGAGCCGTCGGCGACCTGGTGCTTGACGACGCCGTCGGCGCCGAGCGACGTGCTGAGCCCGGTCACGAGCGAGTCGGCCCGGCCGGCCTCCGTGGTGACGACCTTCAGGCCCACCGTCGGCAGTCCGGAGTCGAGCGCGGTGAGGTCCTGCTTGGGCATCGACACGGTGATGCTCGAGCCGAGGAGGGTCACGAGGTCGTCGGGCAGCCTGACGCCCAGCCGACGCTCGACGTCGGTCAGCGACCCGGTGCCGCCGGGGATCGCCTTCCCGAGGTGCGGCCAGGCCCGCTGCACGGTGTCGCCGAGGCCACCGAGCTGCAGGGCCACCATCGTGTCGGCGGGAAGGGTCGCTGCTCCACCGGTCGCGGGCGCCGCGGCGGGCGGCAC
>JALYVC010000216.1 GCA_030853445.1 Actinomycetota bacterium
CGAAGAGGGACCGCGACCGCGGTCCCCGAGACCAGGAGGTGACACCGATGACCCTGAGCACGCTTACCAGCCACGTGGCCGGCCACGGGCCGACCGAGTCGAGCGGCATCCCGTGCCGTGACCGCGACGCCGAGCTGTGGTTTGCCGAGAGCCCGAGCGATGTGGAGGTCGCCAAGGCCCTGTGCGGGAGCTGCCCCTTCCGGCCGCAGTGCCTCGCCGACGCCCTCGACCGGCGCGAGCCGTGGGGCGTCTGGGGCGGGCAGCTGCTCGTCCAGGGCGCCGTCGTGGCCCGCAAGCGGCCCCGGGGTCGGCCCCGCAAGGACGCCGCCTACGCGGCCTGAGCGGTCGGTGCGCAGGAGGGGCGCGCACCACCCGACCAGCCCACTGCCTGTAGAGACCAACGCAAGGAGCATCACGATGTACCAGGCACAGCACTACGAGCTGGCGCGCCACGGCGTCGCCCAGCGCCACCGCATGCAGCGGGTCCACGGCATCCGCCGTGGGGCCCGGCTGATCCAGCTGGAGATCCACCGGTCGCGCCAGGTCGGCCACCAGCAGTGACGACCCGACCGGCGCGAGGCATCTGCCCCGCACGCACGACCGCCGACACGAGGGCGGGGAGGACGAGCGCCTCCCCGCCCTTGTCACGTCCGCTGGACGGACGCGCCGCCGGGTCGTCCGCGGGCAGGTCACCCGTTCACCGGTGGCTACAGTGGCCGCATGCACGAGAGCGCCTACGAGCACGGCCGCCAGTTCTTCGAGGTCTACTGGAACCCCCGCTTCACCGATGTCGTCGAGCTGGGAAGCCAGGACGTCAACGGCAGCATCCGTGACCACGCGCCGGAGTCGGCGCGCTACCTCGGCCTCGACATGGTCGAGGGCAAGGGGGTCGACCTCGTCGTCGCCCCCGGGGAGCCCCTGGCGCTCGACGACGAAGCCTTCGATGTCGTCGTGACGAGCTCGGCGTTCGAGCACGACGTGTGCTTCTGGGAGACCTTCCTCGACCTTCTGCGCATCACCCGCCCCGGTGGCCTCCTCTACGTCAACGCCCCGAGCAACAATGCCTTTCACCGTTACCCCCTCGACTGCTGGCGCTTCTACCCCGACTCCGGGGTGGCCCTCGTCGAGTGGGCCCGCCGCCAGGACGTCGAGGTCGAGCTCGTCGAGTCGTTCGTCGCTGCCCCGGAGGAGTCGGGGTGGTGCGACTTCGTGGCGGTATTCCGCAAGGCCGGCCCGCCCCTGGTGCGCTCGGGCAGGATGGCCCACCTCGGTGAGGTGATGAACGTCCATGACATCGACGGTCCCGAGCTCGACCGCGAGAGCAGCCCGACCTACGACATGCTGCGCATCGACGCGGTCCACGACCAGCTCGAGGCTGTCGCGGGTCAGGAGCAGGCCGCTCGCCGTGAGCTCGAGGAGGCCCACGCCGCGATCGCCGCGGCTCAGGCGAGGTGCGACGAGCTCGAGGCGACGACATCGGCCCTGCATGTCGAGCTGGCCAACGTGTACTCCAGCAGCTCCTGGAAGCTCACCGGCGCAGTGCGACGCCTGTCGACGCTCGCCCGGCGCCGCTGACGAGCACGCGCACTCGGCTGACCGGCCGGCACACTACCGCGCAGGTCGCGCCGTCACCGTAGGCTGGCGGCCATGCAGGCATCGCTACACATCGCCCAGGACCCTGCCGCCGACGAGGTGCTGAGCACCGATGCCTTCGGGCTGCTCGTCGGCATGCTCCTCGACCAGCAGTTCCCCATGGAACGGGCGTTTGCCGGGCCGGCCAAGGTGCTGGAGCGCTTCGGCACGCTCGACCCCGCCACGATCGCGGCCGCCGAGCCGGAGGCCTTTGCCGACCTCTGCTCGACGCCGCCGGCGATCCACCGCTACGGCCGGTCGATGGCGGGTCGCATCCAGTCGCTGGCCGCGGTCGTCTCCAGCGAGTACGCCGGGGACGCCGAGTCGGTCTGGGTCGGCGCGGAGACGGGCGCCGACCTCGTGACGCGGCTGAAGGCCCTGCCGGGTTTCGGCGACCAGAAGGCGCGCATCTTCGCGGCGCTCGTGGGCAAGCAGCTGGGCGTCACACCGGCGGGCTGGGCGCAGGCCATCGGGCCGTACGCGGAGACGGGGTCGTTCCGCTCCGTCGCCGACGTCGTCGACGAGGAGTCCCTGCAGAAGGTGCGGGCCTTCAAGCAGGAGGCCAAGGCTGCGGCCAAGTCACGAGCGTGAGCCGTGATGCCAGGCGCTGACCGAGCCGACGGCGCTGAGGGAGCCGACGGCGCTGACGAGGCCCTGGTCTGCGCTGGGTGCGGAGCTCGCGTCAGTGGTGATGCGCTCCCGCTTGCTCGCCTGTCGTGGGTGCGGGGCGTCGAGAGGGGAGGTGCGGTGTGGACCTGCGACGTCTGCGCCCGCACCCACCTACGCAGCATCGAGGGGAAGCTCGACTCCGCCTGGTGGTGACGGCGCAGGGAGACGCTCAGGCCCCGTGGGGGAGCGCTCAGGCCCCGACCGACGGCAGGTCGGCGCCGTGCAGGTGGGAGCCCACGATCTTGCGGCCCTCGACCTCGCCACCCAGCTGGCAGAGCACACCGATGCCCCCGATCCAGACCCGGTGGATCAGGAGGTACTCGGCCGGCAGGTTGAGCTTCATGCCCACCGAGTAGTTCGGGCGGCGCGGGTCGTTGATGTAGGCAAAGACGTCGCGGATCCACTCTCGGGAGAAGCGGAAGCGGTCGGTGCGCAGGGGGTCGACGAAGGGGGCGAGGTACTCGAGCAGGCGCTGCGCGTCGAGGTCGATGCCCGGCCGCACGAAGCCGATGCCCCGCAGGCCGTCGAGGGTGCCCTGGGCGTCACCCTCGAGCGCCAGGCTGAGGAAGGTGCCCATCTCGGGCGGCAGCCCCTGCGGCAGGCGGTTGACCGCCCCGAAGTCGATCACCCCGAGTCGTCCGTCAGGAGTGATCCGGAAGTTGCCGGGGTGCGGGTCTGCGTGCAGCAGACCGACGCGGTCGGGGCCCTCGAGAAGGAACTCCATGTAGAGGCCCGAGGCAGCGTCGCGCTCCGCGACGGTGCCGCCGGAGATGACCTGAGAAAGCGGCCGGCCCTCGAGCCACTCGCTGATGATGACGTGCTCGCTGTTCTTGATGACCTTGGGGATGGCGAAGTGCGGGTCCCCGTCGAAACCCTTGGCGAACTTCGCCTGCGACTTCGCCTCGAGGTTGTAGTCGAGCTCTTCGCTCATCCGGCTCTTGAGCTCGTCGAGGATGGGGCCGATCTCGATGCCCGGGATCCACACGGTGGCGACCCGCGCCACCCGCGAGATCTGGTTGAGGTCGGAGATGAGCGCCTTCCCCGCCCCCGGGTACTGGATCTTGACCGCGACCTCGCGCCCGTCGCGCCATACGCCGCGGTGTACCTGGCCGATGGACGCGGCGGCGACGGGCACGTCGTCGAACTCGATGAAGCTGCGCCGCCAGCGCGGTCCCAGCTCCTCGGCCAGCACCGTGTGCACGGTCTCGGCGGGCAGCGGTGGGGCGCTGTCCTGCAGCTTGGTGAGCATGGCACGGTATGGAGCCGCCATCTCCTCCGGCAGCGCCGACTCGAAGACCGACAGGGCCTGACCGAACTTCATCGCCCCGCCCTTGAGCTCGCCGAGCACCTTGAAGAGCTGCTCCGCGGTGCGGGCCTGCATCTCGGCGGCCACGAGCTCAGCGGGCTTGCCACCCAGTCGCTTGCCGAGACCCCAGGCGGCGCGACCGGCGATGCCGGCGGGGAGGGTCGCGAGCTTGGCGGCCCTGGTCACGGCATTGCGGGGCAGGTCAGTCACCCCGTCATTGTCTCTCCTGCAGTCGCCGAGGTCTCGGCCGCCCCGAGCGGGCGGTTCGGCATCGGCTGCTCCTGCCGGTCCACGAAGCGGTGGTGCGAGCAGTCGGGGTGACGCGGCCAGCGGCGGTGGTCGAGGCGCGGCCAGGGCAGCGCGGCCTCGACGGAGACTCCCGGAGGCACACCGGGACCGTCGAGCTGGGCGCGCACCAACATCGTGACGACGGCTGAGGCCAGTGTCAGGAGGGTGTCGTCGTCGGGGGGTAGGCCGTCCTCACCCTGGGTGGCGATGACCGGCCACGCCGCGTCGAGATCGGTGCGCACGCGGTCGAGGCAGTGCAGGCACGGCCCCGCGTCGTCGCGCACGAGCGGGCCCACCAGGACGCGCCGGCCCTCGATCACCACCGGCAGGACCGGCACGCCGCGACGCCGCCACGACTCGCCCCGGTGGGCGGGGACGATGGGGC
>JALYVC010000223.1 GCA_030853445.1 Actinomycetota bacterium
CGCCGGTGCCGCCGCCCTCGACGCCGGGTCGGCCGACCTCGCCGCCGCCCTCGGTGACAGCTGCCCCGCCGTGCGGGGTTGGCTGCGAGCCGAGCGTGGGTAGTACCACCCAAGGACCCCGGCCGACCGGCCGGTAGAGACTCAACCCCGAGAGAAGGAGATCGTCATGGGCATCATGGACAAGGCCAAGAACGCTGCCGAAGAGGCCATGGGCAAGGGCAAGGAGGCCGTCGGCGACTCGACCGACAACGAGAAGCTCCAGGCCGAGGGCCAGCAGGACCAGGCCTCGGCCAACGCCAAGAAGGCCGGCGAGGACGTCAAGGACGCCGCGTCCGACGTCAAGGACTCCTTCAAGAGCTGACGGCGCTCCCGCCCACAGGACCCGCTCGCACCGTACCGTGCGGGCGGGTCCCGTCATGTGGCGCAAGCCCAGCTACCCTCTGCGTCCGCGTCCCCGCGGCTGCTTGCCCTCGGGGACCGGACGCCACGGTGGTCAGCCGAGCTGCGTGACCTCGAGGGCACCCTCGGCGTACTGCTTGCGCAGCACCTTCTTGTCGAACTTGCCCACCGAGGTCTTGGGCACCTCGTCGATGAAGGCCCAGCGCTCGGGGAGCTGCCACTTCGCGACCTTGGCGGCGATGAAGTCCCGCAGCTCGTCGGCGCTGACCTCGGCACCCTCCTCGAGCACGACCGAGGCGAGCGGGCGCTCCTGCCACTTGTCGTCGGGCACGCCGATGACCGAGGCCTCCCTCACGCTCGGGTGGGCCATGATCGCGTTCTCGAGATCGACCGAGCTGATCCACTCGCCACCCGACTTGATGACGTCCTTGGCCCGGTCGGTGAGCTGCAGGAAGCCGTCGCGCGTCATCAGGCCGACGTCGCCGGTCTTGAGCCAGCCGTCGTCGCTGAACTTGGCCGCCATCTCGGCCTTGTCGGTGTCACTCTCCTCGCCGTTGGCGTAGTAGCTGCCCGTGACCCAGGGGCCCTTCACCTCGAGCTCGCCGACGGACTCGCCGTCCCACGGCTGCTCCTCGCCGTCGGGCCCCATGAGCCGGGCCTGGAAGCCCATGAGCAGCCGACCCTGCTTCTCCCGGTAGGACCAGTACTCCTCGGAGCCGACCGCGAGGCGCACGGGGGCGATGGCGAGCGAGCCGACCGGCGAGGTCTCGGTCATGCCCCACCCGTGGATGATCTCGATGTCGTGCCGCTCCTGGAAGCTCTTCATCAGCGCCGGCGGGGCGGCCGAGCCGCCGACCATCAGCCGATAGCAGCTCGAGGTGTCGACCTCGGGGTGGGCGTCGAGGTAGCGCAGCAGCTCGCTCCAGATCGTCGGCACGCCGGCGCCGGTGGTGACCTTGGTGGCCTCGATCATCGTGGCCAGCGGCTCGGGCTGCAGGAAGCGGTCGGGCATGATCATCGACGAGCCGGCCATCATGACGATGTAGGGGAACCCCCAGGCGTTGGCGTGGAAGAGGGGCACGACGACCAGGTTGCGGTCCCCCTGCTTGACGGCGAGGGTCTGCGCGTCGGTGATGGCGTGGATGTAGTTGCTGCGGTGGGAGTAGACGACCCCCTTGGGGTTGCCGGTCGTGCCGGAGGTGTAACACATCGACGAGGCGCAGTTCTCGTCGAGGTCCTCGGGCCAGTCGAAGACCTCGGGCTGCCCGGCGATGAACTCCTCGAACCCGACGACCTGCTGCACGTGCTCAGGGGCCTCGAGGGCCGCGCGGGTCTCGTCGTCGATCGGGCCGTTGACGATGACGTGCTGGATCTTGGGCAGGTGGGCGAGCAGCTTGCTGAAGGGCGCGGCCAGGGTGTTGTCGACGATGACGGCCTGGTTGCCCGCGTGGCTGGCGGTGTAGATCAGCTGCTCGGGGAAGAGCCTGATGTTGAGGGCGTGAAGCACAGCGCCCATCGAGGGGATCGCGAGGTAGGCGATGAGGTGCTCGGCGTTGTTCCACATGAACGTCGCGACCCGCTGGTCGCCGGTGATGCCGATGCCGCGCAGCGCGTGCGCGAGCTGGGCGGCCTTGGTGCCGACCTCGGCGTACGACGTCGAGCGCCCACCCTCGGGCGTCCAGGTCACCACCTCCTGGTCGGCGTGCACGGTCGTGCCGTAGCGAAGGATCTGGGAGATCAACAACGGTGTCGTCTGCATGGTGCTCTTCATAGGCCTGAGCGTGCCTCATCCGTCCCTGCTGCGGAAGAGGAACGGCCCCGAACGGGCCCGTACGACCGGAGCGTCACGAGATCGTCACGCGCGGGGGGTGGGAAAAATCTCGTGCCCCCACCTCGACCTCGGGCGGCCTTTGCGGGCTAACGTCCTGCGCATGGACACGGTCGTCGCCACCTCACGCACGCAGGTCGCGATCGTCGGCGGCGGTCCAGCCGGTCTCATGCTCGCGCACCTGCTGCACCGGGCCGGGATCGACAGCCTCGTGCTCGACCAACGACCGGTGCGCGACATCGAGACCACCCACCGGGCCGGCATCCTCGAGCGCGACAGCGTGCGTCTGCTCGTCGAGACCGGCGTCTCCGACCGCGTGCTCACCGACGGCCAGGAGCACGAGGGGATCTCGCTGCGCTTCGAAGGGGTGAGCCACCGCATCGACTTCCAGGGGCTCGTGGGGCGTCGTGCTGGCTCTACCCCCAGACCGAGGTCTTCGTCGACCTGCATCGTGCGCGGGTGCGTGACGGCGGCGACCTTCGCTTCGGCGTGTCGCAGGTCGAGGTCGTCGGCATCATCGACGGCACCGGTGGCGAGCTGCCCCGAGTGCGCTGGCGCGACGCTGAGGGCCGCCCCGAGGAGGTCATCGCCGACCTCGTCGTCGGCGCCGACGGCTCCCGCAGCACCTGCCGGGCCCTCGTCGAGGGGCGTGAGCAGCTCTTCCAGGAGTACCCCTTCGCGTGGTTCGGCATCCTCGCCGAGACACCGCCGAGTGCGCCGGAGCTGGTCTACGCCCGGTCGCCCCACGGCTTCGCGCTGGTGAGCCAGCGCACGGAGACCGTGCAGCGCCTCTACTTCCAGTGCGAGCCCACCGAGGACGTCTCGGAGTGGTCCGACGACCGCATCTGGGGCCGGCTCCAGCAGTGCCTGGCGGGGGAGGACGGTTTTCGGCTGAACGAGGGCACCATCCTCGAGCGCAGCGTGCTGCCCTTTCGCAGCTTCGTCCAGCAGCCCATGCGCCACGGTCGCCTGCTGCTCGCCGGCGACGCCGCCCACACCGTGCCGCCGACCGGGGCCAAGGGCCTCAACCTCGCGCTCGCCGACGTGCGGGTGCTCGCGCCCATCATCGAGAAGGCGCTGACGGGGGGCGACCTCGGCGTGCTCGACACCTACACCGACCTCGCGCTGCATCGGGTCTGGCGCGCCCAGCACTTCTCCTACTGGATGACGACCCTGCTGCACCGGGTGCCGGGGGCGAGCGACTTCGACGAGCAGCGCCAGCTGGGCGAGCTCACCTCGCTCGTCGCCTCGAGGGCCGGGCGCACCTACCTCGCGGAGGGCTACACCGGATGGCCACAGGGATGAGCGGCACCGACGCGACCGCCCAGGAGGAGAACGGCCCGTGCTCCGGTTCTCAGGAGAGGTGTGACCAGGAGGTGATCAGCGCGCAGATCATCTCGGCCCAACGGGACTACGACGCCGGCCGGGACCTCGGGGGTGAGGAGACGCAGCCCCGTCTCGACTCAGCGACCTACCGCTCCAGCCTGCTCCGTCACCCGACCAAGGAGCTCGTGCCTGCCGACCCCGAGGGGGTCGAGCTGCTCTCGCCGGTCTTCGGCCATCGCGATGTCGGCGCGCTCGAGGCCGACCTGACCATCCAGCGCGGGGGCGAGCCGCTGGGTGAGCGCATGGTCGTCACCGGGCGGGTGCTCGACGGCGAGGGGCGCCCGGTGCGCGGCCAGCTCGTCGAGGTGTGGCAGGCCAACGCCGGCGGACGCTACGCCCACCTGCTCGACCAGCACCCGGCCCCACTCGACCCGCACTTCCTCGGCACCGGGCGCTGCCTGACCGACGCGCAAGGCTGGTACCGCTTCACGACGATCAAGCCCGGCCCCTACCCCTGGCGCAACCACCGCAACGCGTGGCGCCCAGCGCACATCCACTTCTCGCTCTTCGGGCGCGAGTTCACCCAGCGGATGGTCACGCAGATGTACTTCCCCGGCGACCCGCTCCTCGCCCTCGACCCGATCTACCGGTCGGTCGTCGACCCCGTCGCGCGCGACCGGCTGGTGGCGGTCTACGACCACGCCGTGACGCAGCCCGAGTGGTGCACCGGCTATCGGTGGGACGTCGTGCTCACCGGGAGCCACGCGACGTGGCGAGAGCCCGAGCCCGACGCAGGGGAGGCGCCGTGAGCGCGACGACCCCGGGCCAGACCATCGGCCCCTTCTTCGGCTTCGCCCTGCCGTATGCCGCCGGCCCCCACCTCGTCGACCGCGCCCACCCCGGCGCCGTGCGCCTGCACGGGCGGGTGCTCGACGGTGCCGGCAACCCGGTGCCCGACGCGCTGCTGGAGATCTGGCAGGCCGGTGCGGACGGCGTGGTCCCACAGGGCCCGGGCTCACTGCGGCGCGACGGGTGGGGCTTCACCGGCTTCGGCCGCGCCGCGACCGCCGACGACGGCAGCTTCGCCTTCACGACCGTGGAGCCGGGTGCCGCCGCGCGGGGTGGGTCGGGCCCGGCGCCGTACATCGCGGTGGTGGTCTTCGCCCGCGGCCTGCTCAACCGGCTCTTCACCCGGGTCTACGTGCCGGGCGACGACGCGGCCCTGGCGGCTGACCCCCTGCTCTCGGCACTGTCGCCCGACCGGCGTGGGACCCTCGTCGCCCGGCGCGAGCCCGACGGCGGCCTGAGCTGGGACGTCCGCCTCCAGGGCGAGGACGAGACCGTCTTCCTCGCCTTCCCCGGGCACGAGTCGTGACCGGTCGGGCAGCGGCGGCGTCCTCGGCATGGACGAGACTGGCCTCGTGAGCGACCTCCTCTGGCCGGGCCTGCACCGGGCCGACTTCGGGTTCAACGACGGCGACCTGCTCGGCGCTCTCTCGATGGTCGAGATGGTCTGGTCCAGTGTGCTCGCGGAGGCGGGGTTGGTGCCGGCTTCCACGCCGCAGGTCCTCCTGCGGTCCTGGGCGGGGCCCGAAGGTCCGGACGAGGACCCCGACGGGCACCTGCGGCTGACGAGGTTGGCGGTCGCCGCCGAGGGTGGCGGCAACCCCGTGATCCCGGTCCTCGCGCAGGTCCGGGCCCGGGCCCGCGAGATCGACCCGGCTGCCGCAGCCGCGATCCACCGGGGCCTGACCAGCCAGGACGTCCTCGACTCTGCGCTCATGCTCTGCGTGCAGGGCGTCCTCAAAGGAGTCGTGGACGAGCTCGACGCCCAGGTCGCGGCCCTCGCCGACCTCGCGCAGGCCCACCGCGAGACCCTCATGGTCGCCCGCACCCTGGGTCAGCACGCGCTGCCGACGACCTTCGGCGCGCGCGTCGCCGCCTGGCTGCGGGGCCTGCTCGTGGCCCGGGACCGCGTGATCGACGTCGTCCTGGAGCTGCCCCTCCAGCTCGGCGGCGCCGCCGGCACCCTGGCCGCGGTGGTCGATCTGTGCCGCGACGCCGGCCACCCCGACCCGGTGGCGTCGACGCGCGAG
>JALYVC010000250.1 GCA_030853445.1 Actinomycetota bacterium
CCCCGCCTCCCCCGGCTTCCGGAATGAGAATCCCCCCGGCTCACCGGCTCACCGGCTCACCGGGTTCGAGCTGAGGTGGATAAATGAGTCGCTTCCTCGGCCTTGTGGGCCTGGTGGGACCTCGGAACCGCCCAGTCCGCGCTCCTGCCGTTCGCGTTTTCGTGGTTGGGGGCCATGCCGCAGTGGATCACAAGGGTCACGAGGGTCACGAGGGTCACGAGCATGGGCGGCTCCATACGGGGGCGCCGTCGACCCAGGTCGAGACCACCTGGGTGGCGCCGATGTCGGCGGGGGCGCCGACGAACGGGTCGCGGTCGAGTACCGCGAGGTCGGCCACCCGGCCCACGGCCACGAAGCCAGCGTCGTCGCGGTGGTTCGCCCAGGCCGACCCGCTGGTGTAGGCCGCGAAGGCGGTCGGCAGGTCGAGGGCCTGCTCGGGCAGAAAGGGCTCGCTGCCCGCGCGCCCCGGAGCGTCGTAGGCCCACCGGTTCACCGCGACGTGGATCGCGGACAGCGGGTCGGGGCTGCTGACTGGCCAGTCGCTGCCCGCGACCAGCCGCGTGCTGGCCCGGTGCAGCGCGCCGAAGGGGTACTGCCAGGACGCGCGGTCTTCGCCCAGCACCGGAAGGGTGAGGGCGACCATCTGCTCGTCCAGGCAGGCCCAGAGCGCCTGCATGTTGGCCGCCACACCCAACGCCCCGAAACGGCCGACGTCCTTAGGGTCGACGAGCTGCAGGTGAGCCAGGTGGTGGCGCAGGTCGCGACCGGCCGATGCGGTGGCCGCGGCCTCGAAGGCGTCGAGAGCCTCGGTGACCCCGCGGTCGCCGATCGCGTGCACGTGGACCTGGAACCCCTCCTGCGCCAGCAGCGTCACGTAGCGCCGCAAGGCCTGCGGGTCGATGAACGAGTGGCCGCGGTTGGTGGTGGCGTGCCCGCACCGGTCGAGGTACGGAGCCGTCAGGGCGGCCGTCCCGTTCTCGCAGACCCCGTCCTGCATCACCTTGACGCTGGTCGCGCGGAACCGCCCGTGGGTCAGCTGCTCACGGCGCTCCACGAGGGCGGCAACCTGCTCGTCGCCGCCGTCCCGGTCCCACCACAGCGCACCGACGACATGGGCGCTCAGGTCGCCGCTGCGCGCAGCCGCCAGGTACGTCGGACCCGGGTCGTCCATACCCGCATACGCGCCGATGATCGCGTCCTGCCATCCCGTGACCCCCAGGGAGTGCAGGTACGACTGGCCCTCGAGGAGAGCGCGACGATACTCACGCGCCGACGTCGGAGGCACGCATCGCGAGACCAGGTCCATCGCCCCCTCGTGCAGGGTCCCCGTGGGATGCCCGTCGGCGTCGCGCTCCACCCGTCCGTGGGCCGGCTCGGGCGAGTCGCGATGGATGCCCGCCAGCTCCAGGGCCCGACTGTTGACCCAGGCGCCGTGGTGGTCGCGGTTGGGCAGGAAGACCGGCCGGTCGGGCACGATGGCGTCGAGGTCGGCCGCCACCGGGGTGCCACCGGGGAACGCGGCCATCGCCCAGCCGCCGCCGAGCACCCACCCGACGTCCGGGTCGCCACGGTGGCTGTCGGCGTAGCCACGCACGGTTTCGAGGTAGTCCTCGCGGGTGACTCCACCGGAGAGGTCGCACCGCGTGCGCTCAAGGCCGCCTTGGAGCGCGTGAACGTGCGCGTCGACGAACCCGGGCGAGACGAGCCCGCCCGCCACGTCGACGACCGCGGCCCCCGCAGGGACGGGCACCTCATCCGTGGGACCGACAGCACAGATCAATCCGTCTTGCACGACTACCGTGGCCGCGCCGAGGTGGTGGCGGCCGTCGAAAACGGAACCATTGACGAAGGCCGTGGCGCTCATCTTGTGATTGTGAGGGGCATCGGCACGGCCTGCCACCCGCTGCACCTGCACGCTGGGGGCGGCTCGCTCAGGAGAGCAGCTCAACCTCGACGAAAGACACCACGTGCGTGCTGGCGCTGGTGACGGTGTGGGCAGTGCCCGCGGTGCCGAGATCCGCCACACCGGCGACCTGGGTCATCTCGCGCACCCCACCGTCAGAGCTCGCGACGCCCAGCCAGCCCGAGAGCGAGGGCTGTTGCCCTAGCCCCCGGCGGCGAGGTCGGCGGCGGCGAGGGCGGTGCGGTAGCCGCGCAAACTGCGCTACTCGTATGGGCGACGGTGGCGACGGTGGCGAGGGTCCCGGCGATGCTGACCCAGGCGGTGGACAGGTCGGCCTGGGTTGCCGGGTCGATGGGCAGCCGGTGCTCCTGCAGACGCCGCGCATGCTGGTGCTGGAGGTCGGCGGCCTGCCGCAGGGTGTCAGCGATCGTGACGATGCCCGGGTGGGCGGACTGAGCCCGCAGGGCCGCCGGGTTCAGCGTGAAGCGTCGTGGCTGATTGGCCGGGCCTTCTCTGGCGAACTGCTGGCAGGAGGTCGCGCAGTTCACGCCACCCGGCTCCGAGGCGACTGGAACACATCAGCACCCATCGCGGTCGGGCTGGGCCAGAGGGCCCGGCTCACGCTTTCATTCCCCACAGTGTGTGGGGGTGCAGTACGGGTGTCCGGAGGGGGACTTGAACCCCCACGCCCGATAAAGGGCACTAGCACCTCAAGCTAGCGCGTCTGCCATTCCGCCACCCGGACAGGGTGCCTGAGCAGGGCAGATGTCACGTTCCCTGCTGCGC
>JALYVC010000259.1 GCA_030853445.1 Actinomycetota bacterium
GGTCAACGCCACGCACTACGAGGAGCACCGGGCGGCACTCACCGCCCTGCGGTCGGCCGCCACCCGGCTGGATGCCGCCACCGCCGCCGCCTGCGCGGCGGTCGAGGCCCAGGCCAGCGAGCTGGCCCTCGCGCTGACCGAAGAGCTCGTCGGCCACACCCTGCTCACCGAGGGTGACGTCGACGTCGTCCGCCGCGCCGTACGGATGCTGCCCGACGGGGAGCGTGCCCGGGTGCGGATGCATCCCTCCGTGGCGACCTCACAAGCGGCCAGTGAGCTGTCCGACCTCGGCGTCACGGTCGTGGCCGACCCCTCGGTGGCCCGCGACGACTCGCTGGTCGAGCTCGACGACCGCCTGGTCTCGATCGACCTCAGCGCCGCCCTGCTGCGCCTGCGCGAGGTGCTCGGATGAGCGTCCTCACCGCGTCCCTCGCCGCCCGCGCCCTCGGCGCGGTGCGTCCCCTGCCCCTCGGTCGCGTCACCGAGGTCCTCGGGCTCCAGGTCCGCGTCAGTGGCCTCGCCGCCGCCGTGGGCGACCTGGTGGAGATCGACGGTGCGCCGCCCGTGCTGGCCGAGGTGGTCGCCAGCGGACCCACCGGCCTGGTCTGCCTGCCGCTCGGCTCCACGACCGGTCTGACGTCGGGCGCCGGCGTGCGCACCGCGGGCGGTCCGCTGCGCATCCGCGTCGGGGAGGAGCTGCGCGGTCGCGTGCTCGACGGGCTCGGGCGCCCCATCGACGGTGGCCCCTCCCTCGAGGGGCTCGCCCTGACCGAGGTCGAGCACCCCGCCCCCGGCGCTCTCGACCGTCCCCGCATCGACACCCAGATCGGGCTCGGGGTGCGGGCGCTCGACGCCCTCACCCCCTGTGGGCGCGGGCAGCGCGTCGGCATCATGGCCGGCTCGGGCGTGGGCAAGTCGAGCCTGCTGTCGATGATCGCGCGCAACACCGACGCTGAGATATCGGTCATCGCCCTCGTCGGCGAGCGCGGCCGCGAGGTGCGGGAGTTCATCGAGCAGGACCTCGGCCCCGAGGGCCTGGCCCGCTCGGTCGTCGTCGTCGCCACCTCTGACGCCCCGCCGGTCGAGCGGCTACGAGCCGCCTTCGTCGCCACCCGCATCGCCGAGTGGTTCCGCGACTCCGGGCGCGACGTCGTCCTGATGATGGACAGCCTGACGCGAGTGGCCATGGCCCAGCGCGAGATCGGGCTCTCGGCGGGCGAGCCGCCCGCCACGCGCGGCTACCCACCCAGTGTGTTCGGGCTGCTCCCGCGCCTGCTGGAGCGGGCCGGGACCAACCAGCACGGCAGCATCACGGGTCTCTACACGGTGCTGGTCGAGGGTGACGACATGCTGGACCCGATCGCCGACAGCGCCCGCTCCATCCTCGACGGGCACGTCGTCCTCACCCGTCGTCTCGCCACCGGGGGCCACTTCCCCGCAGTCGACGTGCTCGAGTCGGTCTCGCGCGTCACCAACGCCGTCACCACCCCGGAGCAGCGACAGGACGCCATCCGCCTGCGTCGTCTCCTCGCCGCGCACCGCGACGTCCGTGAGCTCGTCGAGATCGGGGCCTACGTCTCGGGCGCCGACCCCGACGCCGACGACGCCCTCACTCTCATGCCCCGCATCCAGGACTTCCTCCGCCAGTCCATGGACGAGCCGAGCCTGCTCGACACGACCTGGACCCAACTCCACGAGCTGATGACCTCATGACCGCTGCCCCCCGCCCCCGTCAACCCGGCTCGCCCGGCCTGAACGCCGTTGCCCGCGTGCGTTCGATGCGCGAGCAGGACAGCCTCTTCGGCCTGCATGGCGCCCTGTCCCAGGCCCGACGCGACCGGGACCGCCTCGAGTCGCTGGACAGCAGGCTCGACCCGCCCAGCGAGGCCCCCTCTCCGGACGGACAGGCGCTCGCGAGCTTCCTCGAGGCTCGCCGCGCCATGCTGGCGGTGGGCGCGGCCGTGGTCGACGCCCGAGGGCGGCTCGACACCACCGAGTCCGTCGCCCTTGCCGCCCGCAGCCGCTGGCAGCACGACAAGACGCAGCTCGACGCGGTCTCCCAGCTGATGGAGCGCCGAAACCTCGAGCTGCGCGCCGAGCGTCAGCGTCGGGAGGCCCGCGACCTCGACGAGATGGCCGGGCAGCGCTGGGCGCGCAACGGGGCCAGCCGATGAGCATCGCCGACGTCACCTCGCGGATCAGCGAGCTGCAGACCCAGCTGGCCTCGTTCACGCCCACCGGTAGCGGCGCCGCAGCGGCCGCATCGTTCAGCGCAGCCCTCGGGCAGGCGACGGCCACCACGGCCGGGCGCTCCCGCAGTAGCGCCG
>JALYVC010000261.1 GCA_030853445.1 Actinomycetota bacterium
GCCGGCTCGCCCCCGAGACTGGCGCACCCTCGACATAGGTGAGCAGGCGCACCAGGACCGAGCCGTCACCGTCAGCCACCTCATGGAGCAGGCGTCCGTCGAGGCCCGGCCGGGGCACGGGTGCCCCCAGGTCGGGGTGGTGGGTGGCCAGGTGGGTCAGCGCGGCGTTCTGCGCCTCCAGCGCCGACGCGCCCCACCCTCGGTTGGCGACCTTGAGCACGACCCGACCGGAGCCGGTGTCGATGCGGAAGTTGCGGTCCTGCTGACTGCCCAGCTCGAGCACGGGCCCCTCCACGCCGTAGAGCTCACGAGCGATGGCCGCGGCTCGCGCGGCATCGACCGTGGGGCGCGGAGAGACCTCGAGGGAGAAGTGGTCGACCTGCATCGGTGTCTGTCGTCAGTCCGTCGTCGCGTCGCCCCGACCGACCGAGGCCGGGCAGGGGCCGGCATGGAGGCCGACGAGACCGATCCTAGGAGCAGACCGGTGGCCCGCACCACTGCCCGCAGCAGCCGACACCAGACACGACCTCGACGAGGACGGCTGGCGCGTCAGGCGCCCGGCACCCCTGACGGCACGACGACGACGGGGCAGTGGGCGTGGTGGAGCACGTGCTCGCTGACCGACCCGAGCACCAGCCCCTTGAACAGTCCGCGACCACGGCTGCCGACGACGACGAGCAGGGCGTCCTCGGACTCGTCGACGAGCGAACCCCCGGGGTCGCCCGCAGGCACGTCGACGTCGATCTCCAGGTCGGGAAAGGTCGTGCGGGCCGGCTGCAGCAGCGCCTCGGTGAGCTCGACCTGCCCCCGCGTGACGGCGGCGCGGATCTCGTCGCGGACGGTCGCGACCGCCCGGATGTCGTCGACCGTGATGTCACCGGGCCAGGCATGCACGACGGTGAGGCGGCATCCGTGCTCGGCCGCCCAGCGAGCGGCGAAGCCCAGGGCCGCCGACGAGCTGGGCGAACCGTCGAGACCGACGACCACCCGCTGCGCCGCTGAGGATAGTGCTCGCTCGCGCACGACCGCGACGGGACAGGCGGCGTGGGCGGCCACCCTGGCGGCGGTCGAGCCGACGACCAGGGCGGTCGCGGCGGTGTGGCCCCGGGTGCCCACGACGACGAGTGCGGCGTCGTGCGACGCCCGGATGAGGGCCTGCGTCGGAGGCTCGTTGGACTGAGTCGACGTCGTGGCCAGGTCGGGTGCGATCTCGCCCAGACGCTCGGCCGCGGTCCGCAGCGACCACTCGGGGTCGTACCACGCGAGAGGGGCGACGACGAGGGGCGAGACGGTCGCCCCGTCCGCCTCGAAGGCGTGGACGAGGTGGAGCGGCCGACCCTCACGGGCCGCCTCCGCGGCCGCCCACTCGAGAGCGAGCATCCCGACCTCGGAGCCGTCGACACCCACGACGAGCGGGCGGACCACCGGGGCCGGTGGCTCGTCGTACGGCGTGACGCCCTCGTGGGACTCGGTCCTCGCGGCCTCGAACGACTCTGCCTCGCTCCGGGTGACGACCGAGCCGCTGACGACCCCGCTCGGGACGGGCGCCATCAGGCGTCCTCGCCCTGGGCCGGTCGGGGGCGCACGACTGCGACCGGGCACGGCACCCGACGCAGCACGGCCTGGCTCACCGAGCCCAGCAGCAGCCCGCGTACGTCGCCCCAGCCCCGGCTGCCCACGACCACGAGCTCGGCGCCGTCGGCCTCGGCCACCAGGGCGTCGACCGGTGACTTGCGGATGACGTGGGTGCGGACGTCGACGTCGGGGTAGAGGGCGGCGTGGCCCGCGATCGACTCGGCGGTCGCAGCGACCTCGAGCTGTCCGGCCTCGCGCCAGCGGTCACCGGACGGCGTGCGCACGTCGACCCCCTCGACGACGTTGGGGTTCCACCCGTGCACCACGGTGAGACCGATGCCGCGGGCGTCGGCCTGGGCGAAGGCGAAGTCGACGGCCGCCATCGAGACGGCCGAGCCGTCGACACCCACGACGATGCGGGGGAGGCTCTCGGGAGCCGGCACCGGCGGCGCGTGCCGCACCACGACGACCGGACAGGTGGCCTGCGAGACGACCTGCAACGAGGTGGAGCCGAGAACCAGCGTGCCGAGACGGCTGCGTCCGTGCGTCCCCACCACGAGGGTATCGGCGGTGTGCGACGCGTGCACCAGGACGTCGAGCGCCCGGAGCCGCTCGGCGGTGCCGTGGACGGTCAGCGCCGGAGCGAGCTCGTGCACCCGCGCCACGGCGGCGTCGAGCACCCTAGCCAAGTTGTCGTCGGCCGTGTCCATCACGATCGCGCCGGCCATGACGTCGGGGTAGACCGGCTCGGCCGCGCAGACCAGGTGGAGCGGACGGTGGCGGCGTGCGGCGTCCTCGATCGCCCAGTCGAGGGCGTCGACAGCCGAGCCGTCGGCATCGAGCCCAACGACGACCGCTCCGCGGCTCTTGTCGGTGGTCGAGGTGAGGTCGGATCGGACAGTGGTGCCGGTGGTGCTCATGACGGTGCTCCTGTCGAGGGGGCGAAGAGGGGGCGGGAGAAGAGGGGTCAGCGCAGGATCGGGAACCGGCGCACGATGGCGAGCCGCTCGTAGGCGGCGGCGAGACCCCAGGTGTGCCCGGCGCCGAGTCCGGCGATGAGCACGAGGGTCATGGCGTAGACCAGGTGGTCGTCCATGAAGACGTTGTTCGCGGGCGGCAGGGCCGCCGACCACATCAGGACGAGCAGGAGCGCGCCAGCACCTGTCGCCAGACGCGAGGCGATGCCGAGGGCGAGCGCTGCGCCGATGCCGAGCAGGGCGAGCATGAAGAGCCAGTCGGCCCAGACCGCTCCGGCCATGGACCCGTACATTCCCGAGAAGGGACCGGCCGCATGGGAGAGGAAGCCGTTCGTGGGCGAGCCCCCGTGGATCCAGGCTGCCGGGCCGAAGAGCGAGGTCACGCCGGTCTTGCCGTCCTTGCCGGTGTCGTGGCCGAGGGCGAACAGCTTGTCGAAGAAGGCCCACAGGAAGACGAAGGCGATGCTGAGGCGAATGACCGCCGCGGTGCGGTGCACGAGCGGGCTGTCGTACCTGGAGCGTCCGGCCGCGGCGGGCGGCCCGGCCGGCTGGCCCGCTGTGGGCTGTGGGACCTTCGGTGAGATGGTGGTGCTCATGTCTGCTCCTCGTGTCGGGGTCGACCTCTTGCCGGCAACCCGAGCCTCGCCCCGAACGCCTCCGTGCGACAGGGACCTTGGACCCCTCCTGACAGGCCGATGAGAGCTTCCCCCGACCAGGTCTCGTTCCCGGACTAGCGATGATTCCCAGGAAGGGGGATGAGGAGCACGGGGCACTGGGCCCCACGCTGGGCCGCGGACGCGATCGCCGGAGAGGCTCCGTGCTGGTCCTCGCCGAGCACCAGCACACTGGCACCGGCCGTCCTCGAGACCAGCACTGACACCGGGTCACCCCCGACCACCTCGAAGGTGGCGCGGACCCGGCTGTGGCGTGCCAGGGCGTGCATGGCGGCCGAGAAGGTGCGCTCGTCGGCATCGGGCGCCGTCGACGCCTCGGGGAGCACCTGCACGAAGCGCACGGTGCACCGACGGGTCGCGGCCTCCTCGACGGCGGCACGGGCGACGGCGTCGGCGGACCCGTCGTTCACGAGCCCGGCGACCACCTCACCCGCCGGCGGTCGACGGTGGTAGACCCCTGGTAGTCCTGGTGTGGCGCCAGCGAGCCCGGGGCTCACGAGGAGCCGCCCGGGCCGTCAAGGCCGTCAGCGCCGTCAAGGCCGTCAGCGCCGTCAGGGGCGGGCAGCGGCGGCGCCTCGGCGATCTCGCGGCCCGAAACCTCTTCGGCGCGGATCCGGACCCACGACACGTCGCCGAGGGTGGTCCAGCTCGGCGAGGCGAGCGCCTCGAGGCGGGCGGCCTCGTCACCGCGCACCACCTCGGCCTGCCCGGTGACCAGGACGCTCCAGCCCGAGCGGGTGGCCGTGTCGTGGTCGTCGATCTCGTAGGACATCGACCCGCCGTCACCGGCCCGGTGCATCTTGGAGCCCCAGGTCGTGCGGAACGCGACGCTGTCACCGTCGACCACGTGGTTCACGGGCAGCACCACCACCCCCCCGCTGTCGGGGAAGGCGACCCGGCCGACCGGCACCGCGCGCAACCGTGCGAGGCAGGTCTCCAGGTCGAGGACGCGCAGACCGCGTCGGTCGAGCACCGCCCCAGCAGGGTCCGGCGGGGTGAACGACACCGGGGTATCGAGGTCTGGCATGGCGGGCTCCCTTCGCTGTTGTCCCCCACCGGCGACCGACAGGCGACGTGGCCCGTGACATCCACGGGCCCCTTGCGCCATGCTGGGCCCGGTCGACCGGTGACCGCAACGGCCTAAGGTCCCGGGAGGACCTCGACCTCGACCCGGAGAATGCCGTCATGACGTCAACAGTGCCCACCCCTCCACCCACACCCGTGGACCCCGTAGGCCCCGTAGGCCCCGTGGGCCCCGTCGGAGGGAACCTCGCGGGGCTCGGGCACCTCGAGCTCGACGACCTGCTCACCGAGCTGCGCTCGCGGGCGGTCGCTGCCCAGGCCAGTCACGACCGTCTCGGCCAGCTTCTCGACGCCGTCGTCGCCGTCGGCTCAGACCTCGACCTGCCCGAGGTACTGCTGCGCATCACCCGATCGGCCTGCGACCTGGTCGGGGCACGCTACGGCGCGCTGGGCGTGCTCGGCGGTGACGGGGAGCGGCTCGTGGAGTTCATCACCCACGGCGTCAACGACGACGAGCGGGCGAAGATCGGAGACCTGCCCAGCGGGCACGGGGTGCTGGGCCTGCTCATCCGCGACCCGCGCACCCGGCGCATCGCCGACATCGGCGCCCACCCCGACTCCTTCGGCTTCCCCCCCGGACACCCACCGATGGCGAGCTTCATCGGCACGCCGATCACCACCCGGGGCGAGGTCTTCGGCAACCTCTACATCGCCGAGAAGCTCGGTGGCGGGGAGTTCACGACGACCGACGAGTCGGTGCTGGAGGCGCTGGCCGCCGCGGCCGGTGTCGCCATCGAGAACGCCCGGCTCTACGACCTCTCCCGCCGGCGCTCGCTCTGGAGCGACGCGGCCCGCGACCTGACCCACGCCCTGCTCACCGACGACGACGAGGACGGGGCACTCGAGGCGCTGGCCGCCGCCGTGAAGAGGGTGACCGGCGCCGCCAGCGTCGGCGTCGCCCTCGACGACGGCGACCTGCTGCTGCTTCGGCCCGTCGGGGACGCCATCGAGGCGAAGCCGCTGAAGGGCCCTCTCTGGGAGGGGCTGCGCACGGCCCGACAACCCGTGCGCTTCTCGCCCGCAGGGCCGTCGGGGCTCGCCACCGGGGCCATGGTGGAGCTCGCCAGCCTGCTCGGGGCGGACCGTGCCGGAGAAGGCGTCATCGCCCCCCTGGCCCGCGTCGGTGACCGGACCGGGGTGCTGCTCGCGACCTGGGCGCCCGAGTCGAGCAACGACGTGCCGCTGCACATCGACGCGCTCGGCGACGTGGCCCAGCAGGCCGGCCTGGCCCTGCTGGCCGGCCGCGCCCGCCGGGACGAGGCCCGGATGTCGCTGCTCGACGACCGGGCCCGCATCGCCCGCGACATGCACGACCACGTCATCCAGCGGCTCTTCGCCACCGGGTTGTCGCTGCAGGCGGCCACCGTCCTGGCCGGCGACGCCACCGTGCGCGAACGGCTCGACACCGCGGTCGACGAGCTCGACGCCGCGATCAAGGAGATCAGGCTCACGATCTTCCAGCTGCAGGACCCGCGCGCCCGGCAGCTCGGTGAGCACCTGCACCACCTCGTGCAGGTGCTGTCGCACGGCCCCGGGCCCATCCCCGTCCTCACGCTCGACCCCGCGCTCACCAGCTTGCCGACCGCCTTGGTCGACGACCTCGTGGCGGTGGTGCGCGAGGGCCTGTCCAACGCGGTCAGGCACGCCCGGGCGAGCACCGTGACGGTCGACATCAGCCAGCACGAAGGGCAAGTCGTCGTGCGGGTGGAGGACGACGGGGTCGGCCTCGACCCGGGCCAGGTGCGCAGCGGCCTGGTCAACCTCGGAGACCGGGCGGCCCGACGCGACGGCGCCTTCATGGTCGAGCGGCGCGAGCCCAACGGCACGCTTCTGCGGTGGCGCGCACCGATGCGCGAGAGGTGAACCCCACGCAGCAGTGAGGCAACGCCCAGGTCCGGGACCAAGGTCCCGGGTGAGCGGCTCCACACCCCGCAGGATGGAGGATGGGTGCGACCTGCGTGCACCCCGGAGTCGAGGAGGAGAGCCGTGCTGGTGCGCGACATCATGACCACGCCCGTCGCGAGCGTGGGCGAGCACACGTCCTGCGTAGAGGCACTGGCCGTGCTGGCCGTACGTCGCCTCACGGCGCTGCCCGTCACCGACTCCGGGGGCGCGGTCATCGGGCTGCTCAGCGAGGTGGACCTGCTGCGGTCGGCCCTCGAAGCCGACCCCCGCTCGCACCTGGGCCCCACGCAGACCCACGGTGAGCCGTTGCCTCCCGTGGTCGCCGACCTGATGACCCGCTCGCCGGTCACCGTCGACGAGGGCGGCGACGTGGCCGAGCTGGCCCATCTGTTCGTGCGCACGTCGTTCAAGAGCTTCCCGGTCGTACGTGACGGGCTCCTCGTCGGGGTGGTGAGCCGCAGCGACGTCGTGCGGGCCATCGCCCGGCCGCAGGACGTCGTCCTCGCCGAGGTGAGGGCCGTGCTGGCCGAGCTCGGCTCCTCCGGCTGGGAGGCGACGATCGCGCAGGGCGAGGTGCTCGTCACCGGTCCAGCCACGGCCCGCGAACAAGACCTCGCCACGCACCTGGCTGCCTCGGTGCTCGGCGTACGGGCGGTCAGGGTCGTCCCCGCCGCAGCCGACCCGACGTCACCACCCACCCCGGGTGGGGCCGCGTCGTGAGCCAGCCCGTCGGGTCGGTCGAGGGCGACCGGGCCGGGCCCGAGGCCCGGGCCGCGATCAGGGTCTACCTGCTCGACGACCACGAGATCGTGCGCCGCGGGTTGCGCGAGCTGCTCGATGCCACCGGCACCATCACCGTCGTCGGCGAGAGCGGCCTGGCCCACGAGGCGGCCCGTCGCATCCCGGCGGTGCGGCCCGACGTCGCGATCTTCGACGCCCGGCTGCCCGACGGCTCGGGCATCACCGCGTGCCGCGACGTGCGGGCGGTGGACCCGTCGATCAAGGGCATCGTGCTGACGTCGTACGACGACGCGGAGGCCATGGCCTCAGCCGTGCTCGCCGGCGCCTCTGCCTTCCTGCTCAAGGACATCCGGGGCAACGGGATCGTCGACGCCATCCACCGGGTGGCCGCGGGCGAGAACCTCCTCGACACCGCTCCTGCGCGCCTGCTCGCCGACCAGTGGCACACGGGCGCCGAGACCGACCCGCGGCTGCGGCTGCTCACCCCTCAGGAGCGCCTGATCCTCGACCACGTCGCGAAGGGCCTGACCAACCGTCAGATCGCCGACGCCATGAGCCTGGCCGAGAAGACCGTGAAGAACTACATCACCTCGGTGCTCGCCAAGCTGGGGATGGAACGACGCACCCAGGCAGCCGTGTATGCCGTGCAGCACCCGCGGCCGAGCCACCGCGGCGTCGGCAGCTGACTCGGGAGATCAGCCGGGAGCTAGCTCAGCCGGGCCGGTCCCTCGACCGGGTAGGCAGATCGGGGTCGCTCGCACGGCTGTCGCCGGAGCCGGCGGACCAGACACCCTGACGCGGGGAGCCGCCGGGACGAGGACGGCCGGGACGAGGACGGCCGGTACGAGGACGGCCGGTACGAGGACAGCCGGTACGAGGACAGCCGGTACGAGGACAGCCGGTACGAGGACAGCCGGTACGAGGACGGCCGGTACGAGGACAGCCGGTACGAGGACAGCCGGTACGACAAGGCCGGAGGCCAACGTCACCCGTCGTGGCTGAGTGTCTCCCGGACATCGGGAGACAGGACCAGCAGACGGCCGGTGACCTCGTCCGGCTCGATCCGCAGGAACCAGGCCTTGCGACCCCCGTGCCACGGCACGAGGGGCAGCTGCAGCGCTGACAGGGTCTCCTCACGCTCCAGGATCTTGCGGGCCGTCCCCCGCACCACGACGCTCCATGCGGTGCCCGCGGCCAGGTCGTGACCGTCGACCTCGAAGGCCACGGGTCGTCCAGCCGAGGTGGCGAGCTTGGTGCCGGCGGCGGTGCGGATGACGATGCTGCCGTGGTCGACCAGGTGGTTGACCGGGAAGATGTCCGGGGCGCCGCCGTGGATGACGGCCAGGCGCCCGACGACCGCGCGCCGCAGCAGATCCCAGCACTCCCGTTCGGCGAGCTCGTCCGGCCCGGCGACGTGCGCCGGCCCGGGGCTCTGGAGGTCGCCCGACGGGGTGCTCGGCGGTCCGGGGGTTTGCGTGTCGTCCATGCATCGACGATGCCGCGCGTGCGGGGTCTGGGGGAGGGACCTAGGTCCCGTTCGCAGCCCGGGTGCCACGCGACCGCCTTCGCGAGGTGGGCAGCACCGCGCGGTGCCCGTATCGGGACCTTTGGCCGTGGTCGCTCGTATCCCGGCTCATCAGGGTGGGTCCATGAGCACAACCCCAGCCGAGGCCGGCCCGCCCCACGGCTCCCCGGAGCCGGCGCCGACGGCTGCGCCGGGGGACGTGGACCCGGCGGTCCCCGGGTTCCGCCCCGAGGTCGTCGTCGGCATCCTGGACGATCCCGGCGCCGTGCCGCTGGTGCATGCCGCGCTGGCCCAGGCCACGGCCCGCCGGGCGTCGGTGCGAGTCGTGCGGGTGCTGCCCGTCGGCTCGGGCCAGCGCGAGGTGCTCGCCGCCGACTCGCTGGCCTATGCCGTCACCCGTGCCGCGGGGGAGAACGGCCCGGCCCTGGCCTCCCGCTTCGAGGTGGCCGTCGGCGACCCCGTCGAGGTGCTCCTCGAGCGAGCCCGCGGGGCAGCGCTGCTCGTGCTCGGTGCCGACCGCGACGCCAGCACGGTTGCCGCACGCTGTCTCAGCGAGGCCACGTGCGCCGTGCTCGTGGTGGAGGACGGGGACGCGGTCGGCGACTCACACGACTGACC
>JALYVC010000265.1 GCA_030853445.1 Actinomycetota bacterium
CCACCGGACCGGCCGGTCCGGGCGCGGTGCTCGACGTCGCCGCCTGGCACACGATGAGCGCCGTCGACGAGCTCGTCGTGGCGCGGTGCGAGGCGCCTGTGCTCGACGTCGGCTGTGGTCCGGGCCGCTTCGTCGCGGCCCTCGGTGAGCGAGGCCTGGCAGCCCTCGGGGTCGACGTCTCGCGCGCGGCGGTGGCCTCCACCGCCCGGCGCGGGGCGACGGCGCTCCTGCGCGACGTGCACGCACCCCTTCCGGGTGAGGGTCGCTGGGGAACGGTGCTGCTGGCCGACGGCAACATCGGCATCGGCGGCGACCCGCTCTCGCTCCTGCGGCGCGTTCACGAGCTGCTGCGCCCGGGGGCCCTGGCCGTGGTCGAGGTCGCGAGCGACGACGGGGCCGACGCCCTCACCACGATCTGTCTCGAGGAGCCCCACGGCCGCCGCTCGACCCCGATGCCGTGGGCAGTGGTCGGCTCCCGGCGCCTGGTCGAGCTCGCCTGCGGCGTGGGCTTCGTCGCGGTCGAGGAGTGGCGGGTCGACCACCGCGCCTTCGTCACCCTGCGCTCCCTGGGCTGACCGGAGCGCCGAGGCCGGCTGTGGGGCCACGTGCCCGCGCGGGCGCGCCAGCCCCTCGGCCGGTCTAGCGCAGGCCGCCCGTCGCCAGCAGCGGTACGGCCACGACCACACCCGCGGTCATGAGCAGGAGCAGGGCACGCAGCAGGCGTCGTACGGAGGGGCTGGTGACCCGGTGCAGC
Organism: Actinomycetota bacterium; assembly: GCA_030853445.1. Lineage (GTDB taxonomy): Bacteria > Actinomycetota > Actinomycetes > Actinomycetales > Dermatophilaceae > Lapillicoccus. Next base: position 755 of record JALYVC010000265.1, read on the forward strand.
ACACCGGCGCCGAGGGCGAGGGCCAGGGGGGCGACGACGGCATCGTGGAGCACGACCCCGGCGGCGAGCCAGAGCACGACCCGCAGCCACTGCCCGAGGGGCTCGGCGTCGATGAAGGAGTACGCGCCGACGAGGGCGAGGGCGACGCCGATGACGATGAGCAGGAACCGCACTCGCTGCTCACCAGCGCTCGCGCGCCGGGCCCCGGTGGCGGTCGTCACGCCGTCACCTCTAGCCGCTGGACCCACTTGGTCTGCAGCACCCCGGGGCGGTTGGGCGCGATGATCCGGGCCGGGTGCCCGTGCTCGAGCGGCAGCCGCTGCCCGCCGATGCGGAGCGCGAGCAGCGAGTCGGGGTGCTCGACGTAGGAGGCCGGCAGCGTCGTGACGCGGTAGCCACCGGACTTCTCGGCCGACTCGACCGTCACGTCGCTCGAGGAGCCGCCGACCAGGGCCATCAGGTCGCGCACCCGCACCCCGGTCCACGACGTCGAGGCGCTCCAGCCCTCGACGCAGGCGATGGGCAGGACGACCGTCGTCTGACTCATGGCGGTCAGCTCGGCGAGGCCGAGGTCGCGCGAGCCCGTGGGACCCACCACGGTGACGCGCCAGACGTCCTCGGCCATCAGGGTGACCTGGGCGGCCGCAGGGGTCCGGTTGACCGGGATGCCGTTGGGGCTGGTGCTGGGGGTGCGGCTGCGCAGGACCGAGAACCGCTCGAGGCCCGGCACCGTTGACCCGACGGTCAGCAGGGCGGTCGCCGCCGACGCACCGAGGGCGCCGCGCAGGAACCACCTCCGGTCGCCCGCGGCAGTCGGCCCGCTCATCGGGAGACCCCCTGCTCGGTCCCTTGCGGGGTCTCCTCGTTGATCGGGGAGGAGAGGGCGTCGCGGATGACGGGCAGCTTGACCGCGATGTGCACGGCCAGCGCGCCGATGGCGATCCACGCGAAGGCGTAGTGGGTCTGCGTGAAGCCGAAGCCGAAGACCGAGTACCACTGCGCGACGTTGACGATGCCCGTGAGCAGCTGGAAGAAGGCGCTGGCGACGAGCACCCCGATCGAGAGCCGCTCGAGGGCTTGCAGCGGGCCGCCGAGCAAGGGCCGTATAAATAGGCGGGGGTAGGCGGCATACATCTTGGCCAGCAGGAGCGGCAGGCAGGCGACCCCCGTCGTCACGTGCAGGCCCTGGCTGACCCGGTAGCCCCACTCGGGCTGGGGCGGCAGGACGAGGAAGGGCAGCGGGTGCTGGTGCAGGTGGCTCACCAGGCCGGTGGCGAAGCAGACCAGGAAGGCGGCCCCCAGCCACACGCCGAGGCGAGCCGTCAGCGCCGGGCCGTGCAGCGGGGAGCGGAAGTCCTCCGGGGCAGGTGGCTGGCGCATGCAGACGACGGTAGGCGCGCGCGGCCCCGCCGCGACCGGTCCGCCGCTTACGAGAGGGTGACGGGGAGAGCAGCGGGCGCGGGCAGGTCCACGCTTCGCGCCCGGGCACGGCACAGTGGGCGCATGCGCGTCGCCCTCGGATCTGTGGTCACTGCCGCCGGGTGGGCGGCCGTCGTCGTGCTGGTCCACCGCGGCACGGCCGTGCCCACGGTCGCGCTCGTCGGCGCCCTGTGGCTGGTCACGGCGGGCCTGACCTGGTGGGCCACCCGTGGCCCCGAGCCCCGGCGGGTGCTGCTGCTCGTCGGGCTCGCCGCGGTCGTCGTCCAGCTGCCGGGGCTGCTCACCCCGCCGCTCACGAGCTCGGACGCCTACCGCTACGTCTGGGACGGCCGGGTGCAGCTGTCGGGCACCTCGCCCTACCGCTACGCGCCCCTCGACGACCGTCTCGCCTCGCTGCGCGACCCCGTGCTCTTCCCCGGGCTGAGCCCGGACGGCCGCTCGGGATACCTGACCGAGCCGGTGCCCACCGACCGCACGGAGCTGGTGGCCCGCGCCGAGGACGACCCCCGCACCCGCATCAACCGGCCGCGCATCCCCACGATCTACCCCCCGGTGGCCCAGGCGTGGTTCACCGCCGTCGCGGCGGTCACGCCGTGGTCGGCGGGCACCCGGGGGCTGCAGGTCGGGTCGGCGC
>JALYVC010000280.1 GCA_030853445.1 Actinomycetota bacterium
TCGCCGACAGCGACCTCGACGGCATCCGCATCATCTGCCGGTGCGGCAACTACAACCGCATCCGGGAGGCGATCACCGCCGGGGCACAGAACATGTGACCGACGCACCGGTGACCGGGACGGGTGAGCCGCCGTACGCCGTGGCGCACGGGGTCACCGCACAGGCTCGGGGCCGTGCGGTGACTAGGCTCGGCGGATGCAGATCGCACCCAGCATCCTGTCCTGCGACTTCGCCAACCTCGAGTCCGAGCTGGGCGCGATCAGCAACGCCGACTGGGCCCACGTCGACGTCATGGACAACCACTTCGTGCCCAACCTGACGATCGGCCTGCCCGTGGTCGAGGCGCTGCTGCGGGTCTCGCCCATCCCGCTCGACTGCCACCTGATGATCGACGACCCCGACCGCTGGGCGCCGGGCTACGCCGAGGCCGGGGCGCAGTCGGTCACCTTCCACATCGAGGCGGCCCGCGACCCCCGCGCCCTGGCCCGTACCCTGCGGGCTGCGGGGGCGAGGGCCGGTATGGCGCTTAAGCCGGGCACGCCGTGGGCGCCCTACGCCGACCTGCTGCCCGACCTCGACATGGTGCTCGTCATGACGGTCGAGCCCGGCTTCGGCGGCCAGTCCTTCATGGCCGACCAGATGCCCAAGGTGCGCGCCGTGCGCGAGTCGGCGCGAGCTGCCGGCGGCCAGGTCTGGGTGCAGGTCGACGGGGGAGTGAGCGCGACGACCATCGAGCAGTGCGCCGAGGCGGGAGCCGACGTCTTCGTCGCCGGCTCGGCGGTCTACGGCGCCGAGGACGCGGCCGCGGCCGTCGACAACCTGCGTGCCCTCGCCGCCGGGCACGCGCACCCCTGAGCCTAGGGCTGCAGCTGCCTCAGCACCCCATGGCGGTCAGCGGGACCGCCAACCTCCGAGTCGAGCATTGTCGTCCACGACCATCACGCCGATACCCCAGCGGGCGACGAGGTGCCGGGGACGGTACGGGCCGGTACCACCGGACACTGGACCCGATCGGCCGTCCTCGACGTCGACTACCGGGCGTATGCCGTCGACGTCCGCTACCACCGGGCAGGCACCGGGAGCACCGATTTCAGCATCATGCGTACGGTCAACGCCGACACCTCTGGGAGCAGCGTGCTGCGCACGGTCGACGCCGACAGTGCAGGCACCTGGTCACGACTGGTCCACCTCGACCTCGACCACCGCGTCTGCGCGACAATGGGCAGCGGCACCGGGCGCTGGGCCCCCGTGCTGTTCGCTGCTCCCCCCGCGGAGATCGGCGTGTCTGGCAGTGGGCCGTCGACCGCGTCGGAGGCTTCGGCCCCACATGCTCTTTGGCATTCCCTCATCTTGGCACCACGTCGCGCCGATTGAGCTCTACGTAGTGCCCGGCTCGACCACGAGCCCACCGCCGCACCCGCTCGGGTGAACGGCGTCCATGGCAGGAACAGGGGATGACAACCATGCGATTTCGACGTCTCGCGGCCGTGCTGGCCGTGACTCTCGGTGCGGGGCTGCTGACTACTCAGGTGGCGGTCGCCGCGCAGGGTCCGTATGTCGCCAACAAGGCGGTGACGCGGGTCTACCACGGCGCGACGTACACCGTCCTCGGCTACGCGACGCCCGGGACAACGGTCGTGCTGCACTACCACCGAGCCGGCACCGCCGCCAACGACTACAGCATCGAGCGGTCGGTCCGGGCCGCCGCCGACGGCTTCTGGGTCCGCGAGTCCGTGCTCGACGTCGACTACCGCGTCTTCGCGACCGTCGGCACCGGCAACCCGCACTCCGCCACGGTGCTCTTCACCTCGAGCGGGGCGACTGCGCCCGTCATCACCGGCCCGTCCCAGGCGCTGCCGTTCGGTCAGCTCTTCACCGTCAGGGGCACGGCGGCGCCCTTCATCCAGGTCCAGCTCCACTACCGGCGCACCTCGGCCCCCACCGTCGACATCGCGCGCACGGTCTACACCGATGAGAACGGCGCCTGGAGCCGCACCGCCGTCCTCGACACCAGCTACACCGCCTTCGCCACGATCGGCCTGGGCCACCCGCACTCGGCCACGGTCACCTACACCGGCCACCAGGCGACCGTCGGCGACAAGCTCGACATCGACTACGCGCCCACGAGCGGGACGCCCGACAACGTCCTGACGACCCTCGGCGTGGAGTTCCGCAGCTACGTCGACCCGAGGCCCGACCTGACACCTCCCGCTGGAAGCCGGTACACGGAGGCCTACCTCTGCGTGCGCAACCGGGGCCCGCAGGTGTTCTCCGACGACCCGGTGAACGCTTTCGTCCTCCTCGACGGCGCCGTGGGCGGCAGGTCGGCCATCAACCCCGAGAGCTCCGCACAGGGCCACGTCCAGCTGGACCTGACCACGATGGCCGTTGGCGAGCTGCGTTGCGGGGCCTTGCTCTTCGTGGTCCCGCTGTCGTCGACGACCAACCAGCTCGCCTACGCGCCCGGCCTCCTTCCGAACTACTACGAGGGCCGCTGGACCGTCCCGAGCACTCCGGGCGTCACGACGACGACGGCGACCTCGGGGGCGACCGCGCACGGGGCAGTCAGCCCGCAGGTGGCCGCCGCCGGGGGGAGCCCAGTCCGGCCTGCCGCAAGATGAGGCCCGGGGGCCGGACCGGACACGTCCGGAC
>JALYVC010000316.1 GCA_030853445.1 Actinomycetota bacterium
CAGCAGGACGGCCCGGGTCGGCGCGACGAGCTGCTCCTCGGCCACGGCGCAGATCGCCGTCTCGAGGCGCTCGGCCACGAGGGCGCGGCGTCGTACGGCCCCTCGGGCCGAGAGCACCCGCGCGAGACCCGCCAGCCCCAACCCCAGCAGTAGCCCCAGCCCGAGCATCGGCACGGCCACCGGCACCGGCCCCAGCGACAGCGTCGGCAGATCGGGCAGCCGGAACCACGCGACGACGAACAGGGCGAGCAGCCAGAGGCCACCGGCGACCGCGATCACGCCGAGCAGCCACTGGAGCACCCCGGTCACCCGCCACCACAGGGGGTCGGGAGCCCGTAGCGGCGTGTGGGTGACCGCCCGGTCGAGGTGCTCCTCGAGCCGGGTCCGGTCGGGTGACGAGCGCTCGGCGACGGCCCTGGCCCAGCGCGGGGGGAGCCCGACCGCGGCCCGGTCGGTGAGCTCACGGGTGGCCAGGCGCACGGCTGACCGGGCGGCGGGTGACGGGGCCGGCAACGAGGAGCGGCCCAGGACGGCGCGCACGTCGGCGCTGTCGACCTCGGGGATGACGAAGGTGCCGGGGGCCAGGCGCAGCCGACCGAGCGGGTCGGGGTGCAGGTGCCGGCGCCAGCGGGTGAAGAGCCACCCGGTGCGGGCCAGGGAGCTGCGCTTGAAGTCGGCCACGACCGCCTGCAGCACCACCGGCACGCCCGCCGCCCGGGACAAGGCCAGGACCAGGCCGCCGTCCGGCCCCTCGGCGAGCACGGCCTCGGTGTCGCCCACGGACCGGCGCAGACGCGTCGACATCTCGTCGAGGTCGATACCCAGCCGGTGTCGCGAGGCGGACCCACCGGCGACGGCGTTGGCCAGCCGCTGCCGCAGCTCGGGCACCCCCTGTCCCGTACGCGCCGAGGTCGTGACCACGCAGGAGCCGGACAAGCCGTCGTGCTGCAGCAGTCGGACCAGGTCGGCCCGGCAGGCCCCCGCCTCCGAGGGCTCGAGACGGTCCACCTGGTTGAGGACGATGACGGTCGCGGCCTCGTGCGCCGACAGCTGGTGCAGGTAGCCCTCGTGGAGCACGGCGTCGGCGTACTTCTGCGGGTCGGTGACCCACACGAAGACGTCGCACAGCTGCAGCACGCGCTCGACCTCGGCCCGGTGATGACGCTCACGCGAGTCGGTGTCGGGCAGGTCGAGCAGCACCAGCCCGTCGAGGCTGCCGAAGACCCCGTCGTCGCGGGCCGTGGGGCCCAGGCCGTGACGGGTGTCGATCTCGAGCCAGTCGAGCAGCGGGCCGGCCTGCTTCGGCCCCCAGACCGCGGCGGTCGCCGTCGACGTGGTGGGTCGGCGCACGCCGACCTCGGCGAGGTCGGCGCCGGTGACCGCGTTGAAGAGCGAGGACTTGCCGCTGCCGGTGGCCCCCGCGAGCACCACCACGGTGTGGTCGCCACCCAGCGTGATCCGCTCCTCCACCCGCTGGACCAGCGAGCGGGCATCGTCGGCGTCGGCCGACACCATCTGCGCGCCGCCGAGCTCGAGCGCGGTGCCGATCTGGCGGGCGCGCTCGATCAGGGTGGTGCGGGGCGGCCCGACGAGGGTGCGCGATCCCGCCACGAGGGGGCTCATCGCGCGTTCCTCACGGCGTCGGCGGCAGCGGTGAGCGCACGAGCCTGGTCGTGGGGCACCTCGAGCACCGCGATGGCGTCGGTGAAGCGGCGCTGCTCGTCGGCATACAGACCCTCGACGCGGGCCAGGAGCGTCGCCCGCGCGGTGACCGCCAGAGACCGCACGGCCTGGTCGCCGAAGATGGCCTCGAGCAGCTTCTGCCCGAGCAGGGCGGTGCCGCCGGCGATGCCGACCTCGGCACCGGTCAGACCCGCGGTCGAGGCCAGGGTGACGAGGGTGAGGACCGTGCCCACGGCATTGACGCCGTATGCCGTCACCCGCGCCCGGGTGCGGCGGTCCTGACCCTCGGTGTGCACCAGCTCGAGCACCGAGGTCTGCCAGTCGTGCACGAGCGAGTCGACCCGCTCGGCGAAGCCGTCGGAGAGCCGCTGGAGCGCCGGGTCGCCCCCCAGCGCCTCACTGCCCCCGGCGAGCCCACGCCAGCGGGCGGCCGTCGTCGCGACGGCTCCCGAGCCCTCGGCCCGCACGAGCTGCGAGATCCCGCTGTGCAGGGCCTCGCCCAGGCCGTCGGCGCGGGTCGTCTCCCCCCGGACCGCTGCCATGAGCTGGTCGCGCCAGCGCGAGACGGTCGACTCGACCTGCTTGAAGAACTCTCCGGTGCCGACGTACTCCTGCCACCGCGCCAGCACCTCGCCGCGCAGCAGGGTGCCGTCGCTCATGCCCTCGACCACGGCTCGCAGTCCCTGGTCGAACGCGGAGTCTCCTGCGCCGCGCAGTCTTCTGGTCGCCTCCTGCTGGATCTCGGTGGCAGCGACGAGAACCTGCACCCTGGCGTCGAGGGAGTCGAGGGCACCCGTGAGCGTCGCGCGCACGACCTCGGATCGGGCGTGCTGGTCGCTGGCGAGGGCGATCAGCCACGTTCGCAGCCGCCCGACCTGCTCGCGGGGCAGCCGACCCTCGTCGTCGAGGCCCCCCTCGGCCACGGTGAAGACGGGGGTGTCGGTGAGACCCTGCTCGGCCAGCATGCCCGTCAGGTGGTCGCGGATGTCGCCGACCGAGCCGGGCGGCACCCGGTCGAGCACCACGGCCACCGACGTGCCGCGCTCCTGGGCCTGGCGCAGGAGGTCCCACGGCACGGCATCGGCGTAGCGGGCCGCCGTCGTGACGAAGAGCCAGAGGTCGGCCGCCGACAGCAGCTGGCGCGCGAGCATGCGGTTCTCGCTGACCACCGAGTCGATGTCGGGCGCGTCGAGCAGGGCCATCCCTGCGGGGATGGCGCTCGAGGCGACCAGCTGCACGGTGCGCGGGCTCTCGACCGCCGCGTCACCACCGACCCGGCTCAGGTCGGGCAGCACCCGGTCGTCGGCGAACCAGGAGCGGTCGTCGGGGTGGTGCACCAGCACCGCCGAGCGAGTGGTCGGGCGAAGGACCCCGGGGGTGGTCACCGTGGCCCCGACCACGGAGTTGACGAGCGTCGACTTGCCGGCCCCGGTGGAACCGCCGACCACGGCCAGGAGGGGGGCGTCGAGGGAGCCGAGCCGGGGGAGCACGTAGTCGTCGAGCTGGTGCAGCAGCTCGCCCCGCACGACGCTCGCCTGGGAGGCGTCCGGCACGTCGACCGGGAAGCGGGCCGACGCGACCCGGTCACGCAGCATCCGGGCAGCGCTGAGCAGGGCTTCGCCTTCGCGGGTCGCGGGTGGTGTGACCATCACCCCCAGATCCTCCCAAATCATTCCGGCCGAACTCAACCGGCGCACCGGCCGGGCCGGAGGACGTGGTCTGGCGACCCCTGACGATGCTGCCTCCTGGGTGGCCCGACACCGCATCGCCGTCAACCCCCGCAGCCCCACCACCCCCGCCCACGGGTCCCCGGCCACCACTCACTCTCACCGTCGACAGGGAGACCCCGACCTCGTCGTCCGGGTGGTCCGGGTGGTCCGGGTGGTCCGGGTGGTCCGGCGCTCCGCTCGCAACGGACAGCCCCGGGTCAGCGGTGTTGAGCCCTAGACTCGGCGGTCGTCGCGGCCAGCACCGGAGAACACCCGGGCGCACCCCTCGACTCCCACGCCCTCGTAGCACAACGGATAGTGCAGCGGCCTTCTAATCCGCAGGTTGCAGGTTCGAGTCCTGCCGGGGGCACTAGGCGGCCAAGGGCCACGAGCCAAGGGCGCGACGCCCGTCCTCACGGAGCGGGTGTGGCCCACGCGGAGCGGGAGGCCGCCGTGCCGAGGGAGCCGGCGCGGTTGGCCACCACCGAGTCGAGCAGCTGCCGCTCCCTGCGCGCAGCCTCGGACTCGGCGGCCCCCCTCGCCATCCGGGCCCGCAGCAGGGCCAGGTCCGAGGCGCTGTCCTGAAAGGCTCGCATCGACGCGAGAGCTGCGCGCCCGCCGTGCTGGCGGGCCCAGCCACGGGCCCGTCGGCGGGCTGCCAGCGAGCCGAGCATGGCGACCTCCGGGTGCGAGAGCCACCCGGCGTCGGCGTAGAGGCTGAGGTAGAGCCGGATCTGACGGGCCTCGCGACCCCGTGCCCACACCAGCGTCGCGACGTAGCCGACGAAGATCGGCACCTGCACCAGGACGTAGACGGTGAGGAGCGAGCCGAGCGAGGCGCTGAGGTTCCAGAAGCCGTGCAGGAGCATGGCGACGACGTAGCCCGACACTCCGGCCGCGACCTTCGCGCCCCGGCTGCGCACCAGGGAGACGGCGACCCCCAGCCCGATGCCGGTCATCGAGGTGAAGAGCGGGTGGGCGAAGGGCCCCATGATGCACCGCAGGAAGAAGAGGTAGCCCAGTCCCTGGCCGCCGTAGTCGGTGTAGATGCGCCCGAGGTAGAGGATGTTCTCGGTGAAGGCGAAGCCGGCCCCGATCAGCCCGGCGTAGACGATGCCGTCGACGATGCCGTCGAAGTTGTGGCGCCGCAGGAGCACGACCAGCAGGATCCCGAGGCCCTTCAGCCCCTCCTCCACGACGGGGGCGCTGATCACGGCCCCGAGCAGGTCGGCCTGATCCGGGTCCTGCCCGACGAGCAGCAGCACGAGGGTGAAGCCGGTGTTGAGCAGGAGCGCCCCGGCCGCCGCACACAGCGCACCCCAGAGGAAGGCGAGCACGAGGTAGCGGGTGGGCTCGGCCTCGTAGCGGTCGATCCACAGGTACGTCGGGATCACGACGAGCAGGGGCAGGGCGGCGAAGAGGGCCGCGAGCACGGTGGTCCGCAGCCCCAGGCTCGCACCGAGCTCGTAGGTCAGCACGGCTCCGGCGAGCAGGAAGGCGACGACGACCAGGCCGGAGGTGAGCACCCGACGCTGGCTCGGGCGGGACGTCATGTTGGGGGCGCCGCCCGGGGCCGGACCCCCCGTGGGCACGGCCGAATCCCCCCTGGACATCGAACCCCCCGTGGACATGGGCGGAACCATAGTCGAGGCCACCCTCTAGGGTGAGGGCGTGACCCAGTCCCCAGACCGCGCCACCACCGACCGCATCGTGTGGATCGACTGCGAGATGACCGGTCTCTCGCTCGAGCACGACGCGCTCGTCGAGGTGGCTGCCCTCGTGACCGACTTCGAGCTGAACCAGCTGGGCGACGGCATCGACGTCGTCATCGCGCCACCACCGCAGGCGCTGGCCCAGATGGACGACTTCGTGCGCAACATGCACACGACCTCGGGTCTGCTGGACGAGCTGGCGGGGGGCACCACCATGGAGCTCGCCCAGGAGCAGGTGATGGCCTACGTCACCGCGTGGGTCCCCGAGGCGCGCAAGGCCCCGTTGGCGGGCAACACCGTCGGCACCGACCGCGGCTTCCTCGCCCGTGACATGCCCGGTCTCGAGAGTCACCTGCACTACCGCATCATCGACGTCAGCTCGATCAAGGAGCTGTCGCGCCGGTGGTATCCCCGCGCCTACTTCAGCGCACCCAAGAAGTCGGGCGGGCACCGTGCGCTCGCTGACATCCGCGAGTCGATCGCGGAGCTGCGCTACTACCGGGCCGCGGTCTTCGTACCGCAGCCCGGGCCCGACTCGGCCACCGCCCGAGCGTTGGCCGCGCAGCACCTGGTGCAGCACGAGCGGCCCACGACTGCCCCCTGACCCCGGTCCGGCCGGTTCTTGGAGGTTCCTGAGTACCTCACCAACCGCGCACAAGGACCGCACAGGGACCGAACAGAGCCGCAGAGCACAGTCATCTCCATCACCTCGTCACGGACGACGCCTCGTCCACCCAGTACCCGGAGATGTCAGATGAGCCCACGCCAGAACCCCGCCCTGCGCGCCACCCGCCGGTGGACCGCTGGCGCCCTGATGGCCGCCGCCCTCGTCACCGGCGGGGTCGGTGTGCACCTGGCCGACAAGAGCACCGCCGCGACCGTGGCCGTCGGCTCCACCTCGGTCTCCAGCACGACGAGACCGGGCTCCACCTCAGGCACCACCTCCGACGCCACCGGCTCCGGCTCCGGGTTCGGCACCATCGGCTCGGTCGGCAGCGGTTCGGGCTCTGTCTCGACCACCACCAGCGGGTCCTGAGGCCCCGTGATGAACGAGCTGCTCTGGTACGTCTCTCGCGGCACGGGGGTGGCGAGCATCGTCCTGCTCACCGCCGTCCTCGTGCTCGGGATGCTCACCGCGTCGCGTCGGCCTCCGGTCGGTATCCGCTCGGCCGTCGTGATGGGGCTGCACCGCTCCCTGGCCCTCGGGTCGACGGTGTTCCTGCTCCTGCACATCGGCACCGCCGTCGCCGAGACCTACGTCTCGATCGACCTGGTCTCGGCCGTCGTGCCCTTCACCAGCGGCTACGAGAAGGCGTGGGTCGGCCTCGGGACCCTCGCCGTCGACATCGTCGCCACCCTCGTCATCACCTCGCTGCTTCGCCACCGGATGCCCGAGCGCATCTGGAAGGCCGTCCACCTGCTGGCCTTCGCCTTCTGGCCGATGGCCCTGGTGCACGGCATCGCGCTCGGCACCGGCGACCAGCCCCTCCTGCGGGGCGCCACCGTCGCGTGCGGGTTGGTCGGAGCCGCTGCCCTCGGCTGGCGACTGCTGGCCACCTCACCCGACCACGCCCGCCGCACCGCCGTCCTCGCCCAGGAGTGGTCATGACCACCACGACCGGAGGCCCCCGAGCCATGCGCACCGCCCCCACCGGCGCACAGCTCGCCGACCTGCTCGAGACCGCCGGCCTCACCGGCCGCGGCGGCGCCGCATACAGCACGGCCACCAAGCTGCGCTCCACGCTGACCCACTCCTTCGACCTGGTCGTCAACGCGTGCGACGGTGAGATCGGGGCGGTCAAGGACGCCTGGGTCGTCGCCAACCGTCTCGACGAGGTCGAGCGTGGTGTCGGGCTGCTGGGCGCGCGCTCGGTGCGCTGGGCCGCCCACCGCGACAGCGGCACGCACGCGGCCCTGCTCGCCGCGCGGCTCGACGTGCTCTCGGTGCCCCCCCGCTACGTCTCGTCGGAGGAGAGCGCCCTGGTGTCGCTCGCCCACGGCGGCCTGGCCCGACCCGTCACCAAGCACGTGCCGGTCTCCACCGGCGGGGTCGACGGCCGCGGCAAGCGGCTGCGCCCGACCCTCGTGCTCAACGCCGAGACCGT
>JALYVC010000345.1 GCA_030853445.1 Actinomycetota bacterium
GCCTCGGCCTCCTGCTCCTGCTGGTAGCGCGCGGCGTCGGCGGGCTTGCGGACCTCGGTGTCGAGCTGCCGGTCCTTCAGAGCCGCCTGCCGCTGGGCGACGAGCTCCTGGGCGGTCAGCACCTCCTGCTGCTTGGCCGCCTCGGCGATGGGCCCGGCAGCGGCCGCCTGTGCGGCGGCGGCGTCGGTCTCGGCCTGGATCTCGGAGCGCTTGAGGGCCAGGACCCTCTGGGCCACGACGACGTCCTGCTCGGCCGCGATCTTGCGCTGCTCCGCCGTGCGGCGGGCGTCCGCCTCGGCGATGGTGGCGTCCTGCTGCACCCGCGCGGCCTCGGGTCGGCCGAGGTCCTGCAGGTAGGTTCCGTCGTCGGTGACGTCCTGGATCTGGAAGGTGTCGAGCACGAGACCCTGCCCCGTGAGGGCCGACTCCGTCACGTCGGCGACCTGGGTGGCGAAGCTGGCCCGGTCGCGGATGATCTCCTCGACCGTGAGGGTGCCGACGATCGAGCGCAGCGCGCCCGCGAGCACCTCGGTGGTGAACACCTCGATCTGGCCCTGCTGCGACAGGAACCGCTGTGCCGCAGCGCGGATGGAGTCATCGTCACCTCCGACCTTGACGATGGCGATGCCGTCGACGTTGAGCTTGATCCCCTGCCGGCTGACGGCGCCGCGGATGTTGACGGTGATGCGGCGGCTCGAGAGGTCGACCCGGCTCAGCTGTTGCACGAAGGGGACGACGAAGACACCGCCGCCGGTGACGACCTTCTGGCCGGAGAGGTCCTCCGAGGTCTTGCCCCGGCGGCCGGTGACGATGAACGCCTCGTTGGGGCCGGCCACCTTGTAGCGGCTGACGACGACGAGGACCACGAGGACGAGCAGGACGAGCAGTCCTGCCACCCCGATGACGAGTGGTGAAGCCATGTGGCACTTCCTTCTGGTGCGTGGGCGCAGGGTGTGCGCGTGGCGGTGTGTAACGAGGGTGGAAGCCGGCACGACCCGGGTTCCGTGGCCGGGCAACGTCTGGGGTGAGCGGCCCGGCCGGTGAAGGGGATGGGACACCCGCCCAGGGCTAGTGCAGGGCTAGTGCAGGGTCGAGTCCTGAGGCGTGGCTCGGGCCACGCGGACGGCGTTGGGTGACAGGGCGTGGGTGACGTGGATGGCGGCACCTGTGGCCAGCGGGAGGTCGGCCAGGGCGCTCAGCTTGCGCCGGGAGCCCCGTACGGTGACCGACACCTCGCCATAGCCGTCGCGAGGGATCGGTGACACGACCGTGCCCGGGGCACCGACGAGGTCGGCGGTGCTGCCGGCGCGTTCCTCCGGCTCGCCTCGCAGGGACCGGACCAGCACCGCGGCACCGGCGCCGACGGCGAGACCGATGACCACGCCGACGACGATGGCCAGCCAGGTCGGCCCACCCGCGGCGAGCGTGGTGGCGCCGCCCAGCCCGAGGGCTCCCGCGAAGCCGCCGAGCGCGGCGGTCGACAGGTAGCCGTCCGCCGCTTCGAGCCCGTCGAGCAGGTGACCCGGGAGCACGTCGCCGGCGACGAGCGACAGGAGGAGGACGGCGACCCCGAGGCCCCCGACGACGAAGAACACGACCACTGCCCGACCACTCCCTGCGGCCGACGCCCGGGAGGGACCGCACGGCCTGTGAGGGGCGCCCGACATCCGGGGTTCCGTCCCCGACCCGCCACGCCTGTATGCCTCGAGCCTCTCACCAGAGGCGTCGCGTGTCACCTCCTGCCCGGGAGCCGGACGCGGGGTGTCCACGAGCCGGACGCCCAGCAGCTCCCAGGCGCCGGTGACTCCGAAAGAAACTGATGTCTCGTACGTTCGGGAACGACACCACTGCAGGAAGCGACTGCCCGGTTCGACAAGACCCCACGGCTGCAAGCGCAGGCCTGGCCCACACAGCCGCAGGGCCTCGGGCTGCCCTCGTGTGGCCGAGCGGCCTTTTACCCCGCAGCCAACGGGGTAGAACCTCGCCGTACAGGGCGACCTTCTACCCCGCTGGTCCGCCGCAAGCTCTTCGCCTGCTGTCAACGGGGTAGAACCTCGCCGTACGGGGCGACGTTCTACCCCGCGCGCCCCGCCCGCGCGACACCCCGCGCCGCCCTCAGCTCCCGGCCACCCCATCGTGCTCGTGCGCAAGGCGTCTCACGACACGGACGACCGCCGCTGACCTGGGTGGCCACTCGCGACCGCGACTGCTACTTGAGCAGCTGGCGGGCCATCACGATGCGCTGCACCTGGTTGGTGCCCTCGTAGATCTGGGTGATCTTGGCGTCGCGCATCATCCGCTCGACCGGGAAGTCGCGGGTGTACCCGGCACCACCGAGGAGCTGCACGGCGTCCGTGGTCACCTGCATGGCCATGTCGGCGGCGTAGCACTTGGCCGCCGCCCCGAAGAACGTGAGGTCGGCGTCACTGCGCTCCGACTTCGCGGCCGCGACGTACGTCAGCTGACGGGCGGCCTCGAGGTGCATGGCCATGTCGGCGAGCATGAACTGGATGCCCTGGAACTCGGCGATGTGCTTACCGAACTGCGAGCGCTCCTTGACGTAGCCGAGGGCGAAGTCGAGCGCGCCCTGGGCGATGCCGACGGCCTGCGCACCGATGGTCACACGGGTGTGGTCGAGGGTGCGCAGCGCGATCTTCAGACCGTCGCCCTCGGCACCGATGATCCGGTCGCCGGGGATGCGGACCTTGTCGAAGATGAGCTCGCGCGTCGGGCTGCCCTTGATACCGAGCTTGCGCTCCTTCTCGCCGAAGGTGAAGCCCTCGTCGGACTTCTCGACGACGAAGGCCGAGACGTTGGCTCCACGGCGGCCATCGGGGTCGGTGACGGCCAGCACGGTGTAGTACTCCGAGACGCCGGCATTGGTGATCCACGACTTCTGGCCCGAGAGCACCCAGTCGTCGCCGTCGCGCACGGCCTTGCACTTCATCGCCGCGGTGTCGGAACCGGCCTCTCGCTCGGACAGGCCGTAGGAGAAGCTGGACTCCCCGGCCGCGAGGGGCGTGAGGTACTTCTTCTTGATGTCCTCGCCACCGCCGAGGATGACGGGCATCGAGCCGAGCTTGTTGACCGCCGGGATGAGCGAGCTGCTCGCGCAGACCCGGGCGACCTCCTCGATGACGATGCAGGTCGCGAGCGCGTCGGCCCCGGCGCCGCCGTACTCCTCGCCCACGTGCGGGGCGAAGAAGTCGCTGGCCACCAGCGCGTCGTGCGCCTCCTGGGGGTAGCGGGCGTCCTCGTCGACCTCCGCCGCATACGGCGCGATCTTGTCCTCCGCGATCGCACGAACGGCCTCACGGATGGCCTCGTGGTCCTCGGAGATGGCGAAGAGGGGATAGATGTCCTGCGCAGCGGTGCTCACCCACGAAGGCTACCGCCGCGTCTGGAGCCGTCGACCTTTCGCAGCGTGTGCGTCGCCTCACCATGGGCCCGACCACCACCGGCCCGACCACCACCGGCCCGACCACCACCGTGGACGGCGGGCGCGGGGACGCCCTCAGCCGGTCAGACCGAACGACACCCCCGCCCGCTCCTCGACCTGGTCGAACAGGGCCTTCTGCACCGCCGCGTCGCGCGACGCGCTACTCGACCCGACCGTGTGGGGCGCACCCGTCATCTCGAGGGGCCCCGACGGCCCGACGTACGAGCCGCCGGGCAGGTCGGGGTCGGTGGCAGCCATGAGGGTCGGCCAGGCACCGGCCTCGGCGGTCTGGATGAAGATGCCCGCCTTGGCCACGAGGTCCTGCAGCGGCTTGACGAAGGAGCCGCCCATGTTGTTCTGCAGGTTGGTCGACGAGTAGCCGGGGTGGGCGGCCACCGAGCGCAGTGACGAACCGGCCAGGGTGAGCCGGCGCTGCAGCTCGTAGGCGAGCATGAGGTCGGCGAGCTTGCTCTGGCCGTAGGCCGGCCAGCGCCGGTAGGCGCGGTGCTCCCAGTTGAGGTCGGCGAGGTCGATGGAGCCCATGCGGTGCGCCTGCGACGACAGCCACACCACGCGGTCCGTGACCCGCGGCAGCAGCAGCGCTGTCAGCGCCGCGTGGCCGATGACGTTGGTGCCCAGCTGCGACTCGAAGCCGTCGACCGTGCGCGACAGCGGGGGGGCCATGACACCGGCGTTGTCGATCAGCACGTCGACCGACCCGTTGCCTCCGTCGAGGCTGTCGGCGAAGGCGTGCACCGACGCGAGGTCGGCCAGGTCGAGCTGGGCGACCTCGGAGGCCCCACCCACCTCGCGCTGCGCCGCCTGCGCCCTGTCGAGGTTGCGGCAGGCCATGACGACGCGGGCACCGTTGCGCGAGAGCACTTTCGCGGCCTCGAGCCCGATGCCGGAGTTGGCGCCGGTGATGACGACGGTGCGACCCGACTGGTCGGGCACGGTGCTGGGCGTCCAGCGGGTCGAGCTGGGGGTCATCACTCAGTCCTGAAGCTCGGGGATGACGTCGCTCTCGAAGAGGTCGATGCCGCTGGTGTCGTAGGCCGCCTCGGTGAAGTAGGTGATGGCGTAGGTCATGCCCTGGGCCTTGAGGGCCGTGAGGTTGTGGAGGATCTGCTCGGGGGTGCCGACCGTGGGACTCGACTTCATCCCCTCGATCTGCCCGCGCACGACCTCGTCGGGGACGCCCGCGCGCAGGTAGTGGTCGACCAGCCAGTCGAGCCGGTCCTGCACCTCACGCTCGCTGTGACCGATGACGACGTTGTAGTTGGCGCTGCGCACGATGGAGCCGAAGTCGCGTCCGAGGTCGTCGCAGTGCGCCTTGAGCACCTCGCTCTTGCGAGCGAAGACCTCCGGGGTGCCGTCGAAGTTGGTGTAGTCGGCGTACTTCGCCGCGATCTTGAGCGTGACCTTCTCGCCACCGCCGGCCACCCACATCGGGATGCCGTTCTCGGCCGACCCCGCGACCTCGGTGCCCTGCAGTGGCCGCGGCGAGCAGATGGCGCCGTCGACCTGGTAGTGCCTCCCGTCGTGGGTCGCCCTACCGGTAGTCCACATCTGACGGAAGATCTCGACGCCGTCGCGCAGCGCGCCGAGCCGGTCACCGGCCGAGGGGAAGCCGTAGCCGTAGGCGCGCCACTCGTGCTCGTACCAGCCGGCTCCGATGCCCATCTCGACCCGACCGCCCGAGATGACGTCGACCGTGGCCGCGACCTTCGCGAGGTAGGCGGGGTTGCGGTAGGCCATGCAGGTGCACATCTGGCCGAGCCGCACCCGGGAGGTGGAGGCGGCATACGCGGCCATGAGCGACCACGCCTCGTGCGTGGCCTCGTCGGACGGCACCGGCACGGTGTGGAAGTGGTCGTAGACCCAGATCGACTCCCACTCGCGGTTGACGTCGGCGCGGGTGGCCAGGCCGAGCATCGTTCCCCAGTGCTGCGAAGGGTCGATACCGACGAGGTCGAACCTCCAGCCCTGCGGGATGAACAGACCGAATCGCACGGTAGAGCCTCCTGGGTCGTCGTCGCGGCGGTGGGCCGCCGGCCCAGCCTATGTCGCCGAGCAGGGGGTCCGTCAGGGGCGGCGGGTCTGCTCTCGCAGCGCCGCACCCTTCGCGTGCGCCTGGTCGCGCAGGTCGGCCTGGAAGGCGAGCATCGCCTCGCGCAGCCGAGCCGCCTCGGGTCCCTCACCCGCGCCGAGGATGCGGGCGGCCAGCAGCCCGGCGTTGCGCGCGCCACCGATCGACACCGTGGCCACCGGTACCCCGGCGGGCATCTGGACGATGGAGAGCAGGGAGTCCATGCCGTCGAGGTACTTCAGCGGGACGGGCACCCCGATGACCGGCAGCGGGGTGACGGCCGCCAGCATGCCGGGCAGGTGGGCCGCACCCCCGGCACCGGCGATGATCACGCGCAGCCCGCGCTCGTGAGCCTGCTCGCCGTAGGCGATCATCTCGGCGGGCATGCGGTGGGCCGAGACGACGTCGGCCTCGTACGGGATGTGGAGCTCGTCGAGGGCCACGGCGGCGAGCTGCATGACGGGCCAGTCGCTGTCGCTGCCCATGACGAGACCGACGACGGGAGTGGGAGATTCACTCACGGATGGCTCCCGAGAGGTAGTCGGCGGCATGGGTCGCGCGCTCGCGGGCGTCGGCGAGGCCGTCGGCCTCGGTGGCGCTCACGTTGACGTGCCCGATCTTGCGACCGGGCCGGACGGCCTTGCCGTAGAGGTGCACCTTGACGCCCGGGTCGTGCGCCATGACGTGCCGGTAGGCCGGGTAGAGCTCGTCGTCGTGACCGCCGAGGACGTTGGCCATGACCGTCCAGGGCGCCCGGCTGCGCGGGTCGCCGAGCGGGAGGTCGAGGACGGCGCGCAGGTGCTGCTCGAACTGGCCGGTGACCGCGCCGTCCATCGACCAGTGACCGCTGTTGTGCGGGCGCATCGCCAGCTCGTTGACGACGAAGGTCGGTGCTCCTGACCCGTCGAGGACCTCGAAGAGCTCGACGGCGAGCACCCCGGTGACGTCGAGCTCACCGGCCACCCGCAGTGCCGCGGCCGTGGCCCGGGCGGCGAGGCCCTCGTCGAGGTCGGGCGCGGGGGCGAGCACCTCGGTGCAGATGCTGTCGGTCTGCACCGTCTCGACGACCGGCCAGGCCGCGGCCTGGCCCATGGGGCTGCGGGCCACGAGCACGGCGAGCTCGCGGGTGAAGGGGACCCGCTCCTCGAGGAGGATGCCGTCGTGCAGGCCGCCCGGCTGACCGACTGCGGTCAGCCAGTCCTGCAGCTGCTCTGCTCCAGAGACGACGCGCACGCCCTTGCCGTCGTAGCCGCCGCGGGGGGTCTTGGCCACGAAGGGCCGGCCCACCTGCTCTGCGAACGCCTCGGCCTCGGCCGCAGTGGTCGCCTTCGCCCAGCGCGGGCAGGGGATGCCGAGGGCGGTCAGGCGCTCGCGCATCGCCAGCTTGTCCTGGGCGAAGTGCAGCGCCTCGGGCCGCGGATGGAGCGCCACACCGTCGGCCTGCAGCGCGGCCAGCACCTCGGCGGGCACGTGCTCGTGGTCGAAGGTCACGACGTCGCAGGTGGCGGCGAAGGCGCGCACGGTCTCGATGTCGGTGTGGTCGCCGACGGGTGAGTGGGGGACGACGAGCGCAGCGGCAGCGTCGACGGCCTCGGCCAGGACGCTCAGCTGCACCCCCAGCTCAGCGGCCGGGCCCTGCATCATGCGGGCCAGCTGGCCTCCACCGATGACACCCACCACCGGAAAGCCTCCGGGGGTGCGCTGGGGCGGGTCGACGGGTGCGCTCACGGGTCAAGAGCCTAGCGAGAGTCGCGGAGCAGACGGCTCGCAGGCTCGCGCCGTAGAGTCGGGGGGTGAGTGAGCAGCGCACCGCCCCCGGCGACCTCGGCGGTAGTGGACGTGTCGGTGGCCCTCCCGACGGCGGCCTCGTGGCCCGGGTGCGGCTGCTGGCGTCGGTCTTCTGGCGCGAGGTCGCGAAGTTCGGGGTGATCGGTGCCGGTGCCTTCACCATCGACCTCGTACTGTTCAACGTGCTCTTCTACGGGCCCATGCAGGGACACCTCGCCACCTCGCGGATCCTCTCGGGCGTCGTGTCGACCTCGTTCGCCTGGGTGGGCAACCGGATGTGGACCTTCCGCCACCGCCGCAACCGGGCCGCCCACCACGAGGCGCTGCTGTTCTTCGCCGTCAACGCCGTGGGGCTGCTCATCTCGACGGGCTACCTCAACGCCACGCACGACCTGCTCGACTGGACGTCACGGCTGGCGGTCAACGTCAACAACATCATCGGCATCGGGATCGCGACGCTGCTGCGCTTCTGGGCCTACCGGAGGTTCGTGTTCGCCGCCGAGCAGCCGGGTGACGAGGAGCAGGCCCCCAGCTGAGCGGGCCACGGGGCCTTGCCTGCGGCCCGGGGGGTCGACGACTCCGAGTCAACCTCGAGTCGACCTCGAGTCAACCTCGAGTCGACCTCGAGTCGACCTCGAGTCGACCTCGAGTCGGCACCGTCAGCGCTGTGCGGCCTCCGACAGGAACAGGGCGAAGCGGGCCGGGCGCGCCGAGATGAGGTCGAGTCGCCCGCCGTTGGACTCCGCGAGGTCCCGGGCCAGCGCCAGCCCGAGCCCGGTGCTGTTGCCCCGACCGCTGCTCACCGAGCGCTCGAAGATGTGGGGCGCGATCGTGGCCGGCACCCCCTCGCCCTGGTCGCACACCTCGACCACGACCGACGGTCCGCTGCGGCGGGCCTGCACCTCGACCGTGCCACGGCCGTGCACGAGGGAGTTCTCCAGCAGGGTGCTCAGCACCTGGCTGAGGGCCACCGGTGTCGCCCTGACGACCAGGCCGCGCTCGCCGTGCACCCGCACGCTGCGCCGGGCCTGCTCGAAAGCCGGCTGCCACTCACGCTGGAGCGCGGCGATCACCGAGTCGAGGGAGACCTCCGGCCTCGGCGCGTCGTTGCTTCGCCGGCTGCGCATGAGGAGGTCGTCGACCACCTTGGTGAGACGCTCGACCTGGTCGATGGCGATGTTCGCCTCCTCCTTGACGACCGCGGGGTCGGCGGTCTCGGAGATCTCCTCGAGCCGCATCAACAGGGCGGTCAACGGGGTGCGCAGCTGGTGGGAGGCGTCCGAGGCGAAGTCGCGCTCGGCCGCCAGCGACTTGGTCACGTCACGGGCACTGCGGCTGAGCACCGCTGAGACACGGTCGATCTCGGGGATGCCCGACTCCATGGCGACGACATCGGGTCGACCCTCGCGCAGGCGCTCGGCCGACTCGACGAGACGCTCCATCGGCTCGGTGACCGAACCGGCCAACCGGATGACGACAGCCAGGACGACCGCCGCGGCCAGCGCCGCGAGCAGCACGAAGACCCCGATCATCTGGAGCACCCGCTGGCCCGACTGCACCCCCGCCCAGCTGTCCAGCATCGAGCTGGAGCCGACCAGCCACGCCCCCACGCCCATCAGCGGCAGACCGACCGCCGCCGCGGAGACGACGACCGCGATCAAGGTGGTGCGGACCAGCAGGCGCTTCATGCGCTCAGCCTTCCGGCCGCTCGAAGCGGAAGCCGACTCCGCGCACGGTGGAGATGTACTGCGGTGAGGTCGCGTCGTCGCGCAGCTTCCGGCGCAGGACGCTGATGTGCATGTCGAGAGTCTTGGTCGACCCGAACCACGCGGTGTCCCAGATCTCGCGCATGAGCTGCTCGCGCGAGACGACCTTGCCCTGCTCGCGCACGAGCACCCTCAGGAGGTCGAACTCCTTGGCCGTCAGGTGGAGCTCCTCCTCGTCGAACCACGCCCGACGACCCTCGGGGTCGATGCGCAGCAGGTCCGTCGTCGAGGACGCGTCGGTCGGGGTGCGCCGCAGCAGCGCCCGCACGCGGGCCAGGAGCTCGGCGAGCCGGAAGGGCTTGGTGACGTAGTCGTCGGCGCCGGCGTCGAGCCCGACCACGGTGTCGACCTCGTCGGCCCGGGCGGTGAGGATCAGGACGGGGAAGGTGCGACCGTCAGAGCGCATGCGCCGACACACCTCGAGCCCGTCGACGAAGGGCAGCCCGAGGTCGAGGACGACGAGGTCGGGGTTGTCGCGGGCCCCCTCGAGGGCGGCGTTGCCGTCAGCCCGGACGTCGACGTCGTAGCCCTCGCGTCGCAGTGCTCGCGCCAGGGGCTCAGAGATCGCCGGGTCATCCTCGGCGAGCAAGACTCGGGTCATGGGGCCGAGCCTAGGTGACGACAGGCCACGATCAGCGCTGACAGGCCCGGCAAATGTTGCGAAAGCCTCAGTCCGGCGCGGCCGGGGCCCCCACCGCCCCCTCCGCCGGCGCTGTCGCCGCAGCCGCCCGCTCGTCCTCGACCCCGAGCCGCCGGGTCTCGCCGCTGGAGCGCCCCAGCACGTAGGGCTTGACCTGACCCACCCCACGCAGCGCCCTCCGCCGCATCGGACGCAGGGCGAAGCCCGAGACGCTGTCGAGCGCCGTCGCCATCTGGCTGTCGATGACCACGCCCCCCGGGTGCGCGATCGACGTGAGCCGCGCGGCCCGGTTGACGGTGACCCCGAAGACGTCGCCGAGCCGCGAGAGCACGGGGCCGGCCGCGAGACCGACGCGCACCTCGGGCAGCACGTCGTCGCCGGTCATCGCGTCGACGAGGTCGAGCGCGGTCGCGGCCGCAGGGGCGGCCTCGCGGTTGGAGAAGAGGATCTCGTCGCCCACCGTCTTGATCACCCGCCCGCCGTGCGCCGTGACGATGTCGGAGGTCAGCACCTCGAAGCGCTTGACCAGCTCGGCCAGCTCGCGCTCGGACAGCCGCCGCACCAGCGAGGTGAAGCTCACGAGGTCGGCGAAGCCGATGTGCCGCCACATGCCGTGCTCGTCGACGCTCGGCTCGGCGTCGGAGAGCATGCGCGAGATCGCGTCGGTGAGGTGACGCCGCCAGGCGTAGACGAGGAGAGGCTCCAGCTCGTCGACGAGGTCGACCAGACGCACGGCGACTGCCGTGGCACTGGCCACGTCGGGCACCGCGAGCGGCCCGAAGGCGTCGGGGTCGTCCTCCCGCTCGCCGGGGGGCGCGAGGGACTCGGCCACGAGCTGCACCTGCCAGGCGGCCAGACGGTCGGCCGTGCGGGCGAACGCCCGGGCGTGGCTGAGCACCATCGTCTCGTCCATGTCGCCCTCGCGCACGATGCGGGCCACGCCGCGCAGGGCGTAGAGGTCGGCCTCGGTGAAGAGCGGGTCGTCGGTCGTGACGAGGGGAAACCCGAGGGCGTGCCACATCTTGCGGGCGCTCAGCAAAGAGACGTTGGCCCCCGAGCTCACGTCGCGGCGGGCCAGGGTGCGGGGCCTCCCGAGCAGGGCGGCGGCGATGTCGTCGGCGTCCGGGTCAACGGGTAGCGAGTCCGAGGGTCGTCGCCGACCCAGGGACCGACCCCCCTCGTTCCCGGTGCCCGGTGTGTCGCTCACGGGCACCATGATGCCAACCGGGCGTGCCTGCGGTCACTCTCCCCCGCCCACGAGGCTGCGTACGGGGTCGTCGCCGCGCTCAGCGGGCAGGCCGCACGTGCACGACGTCGCCCGCCGCCCACGCGGTCCTCACCCCGTCGACGTCGATGAGCAGGCGCCCCTGGTCGTCGACCTCGACGGCAGTGCCGACGACGTCGGGTGCCGAGATCCGGTGCAGGCGCACCTCGCGACCCAGCGTCGAGCAGGCCCGCCGGTATGCCGCCCGCTCCCCGGCCGCTGCCCCCCCACCCGTGGTGAGGGCGTCGTACGCGCGGCCGAGGTGGG
This sequence comes from Actinomycetota bacterium, assembly GCA_030853445.1. Lineage (GTDB taxonomy): Bacteria > Actinomycetota > Actinomycetes > Actinomycetales > Dermatophilaceae > Lapillicoccus. Next base: position 11,254 of record JALYVC010000345.1, read on the forward strand.
CGAGGACGGCGGCGGCGAGGTCGGTGCGGTCGACGTCGTCGGCCAAGACCCCGGCCAGGGCCAACGAGGTCGCCGTGGGCACCGGGAGGTCGTCGCGGCCTTGGGCGACGTTGAGGCCGATGCCGACCGCGACCACCTGGCCCCGCGGGTCCCCGCCGGACCCGCCGGACCCGCCGGACCCGCCGACCTCGCAGAGGACTCCGCAGACCTTGCGGTCGTCGTCGGCGCTCAGCAGCACGTCGTTCGGCCACTTGAGGGTGGCGTCGAGCCCACAGACCTCGCGCAGGGCTCGCTGCACGGCCAGCCCGGTGAGCAGGGGCAGCCAGCCGGCGCCCTCCGCGGGGAGCGCCAGGGTGGCCGTCAGGAGCAGCGAGGCCCCGGGGGGTGACTCCCAGGCGCGGGCCATCCGGCCACGACCCGCGCTCTGGTGGTCGGCGACGACCACCAGGCCGGGGCGGGCGAGCTCGAGCGCGCGGGCATTGGTCGAGTCGGTCGAGGCGTGGTGATCGACCTCGACCCACAGGCCACCCCGGCCCGCGTCGGTCGACGTGACCAACGCCGCACGAAGACGGCCCGGCTCCACCAGATGGGACATGGGGCCCAAGGCTAGGCTGCCCGGCATGAGCGATGTCGACACCGCCCCCGTCGTGCCCCCCACCGCTCCGGCCGACGAGGCGCCTTCGCCGGACGCGGTCGACCTCACGACGACGGCCGGCAAGCTGGCCGACCTCAAGCGTCGGGTCGCCGAGGTCGCGCACGCCGGGACCGAGCGGGCGATCGACAAGCAGCACGCGCGGGGCAAGAAGACGGCCCGGGAGCGTGTCGCGATGCTCATCGACGACGGCACCTTCATCGAGATGGACAAGTATGCCCGGCACCGCTCCACCTCCTTCGGTCAGGAGAAGAACCGACCGTACGGCGACGGCGTGGTCACCGGCTACGGGCTGGTCGACGGGCGCCAGGTCGCCGTCTTCGCGCAGGACTTCACCGTCTTCGGCGGTTCGCTGGGCGAGGTCTTCGGCGAGAAGATCACCAAGGTCATGGACTTCGCCATGAAGATCGGCTGCCCGGTGGTGGGGCTCAACGACTCGGGTGGGGCGCGCATCCAGGAGGGTGTCGTCGCGCTCGGGCTCTACGCCGAGATCTTCCGACGCAACGTGCACGCCTCGGGGGTCATCCCGCAGATCTCGCTGATCATGGGTCCGTGCGCGGGCGGCGCGGTCTACTCCCCCGCGATCACCGACTTCACCGTCATGGTCGACCAGACCTCGCACATGTTCATCACCGGCCCCGACGTCATCAAGACGGTCACGGGCGAGGTCGTGACGATGGAAGAGCTCGGCGGCGCCCGCACGCACACGTCGAAGTCGGGCGTGGCGCACTACATGGGTAGCGACGAGCAGGACGCCGTCGACTACGTCAAGGCGCTGCTGTCCTACCTGCCGTCCAACAACCTCGAGGAGCCGCCCGCCTACGAGGGTGGTGCCGAGCTCGAGGTGACGGACGACGACCGGTGGCTCGACACCTGCATCCCCGACTCGCCCAACCAGCCCTACGACATGCACGAGGTCATCCGGCACATCGTCGACGACGGCGAGTTCCTCGAGGTGCAGCCGCTGTTCGCGCCCAACATCGTCATCGGCTTCGCTCGCGTCGACGGCATGTCGGTCGGGGTCGTGGCCAACCAGCCGATGCAGTTCGCCGGATGCCTCGACATCGACGCGTCCGAGAAGGCCGCCCGCTTCGTGCGCACCTGCGACGCCTTCAACGTGCCGGTGCTGACCTTCGTCGACGTGCCGGGCTTCCTGCCCGGCACCGACCAGGAATGGGACGGCATCATCCGCCGCGGTGCCAAGCTGCTCTACGCCTACGCCGAGGCGACCGTACCGATGGTCACGGTCATCACCCGGAAGGCCTACGGCGGCGCCTACGACGTCATGGGCAGCAAGCACCTCGGCGCCGACATCAACCTCGCCTGGCCCACCGCCCAGATCGCCGTCATGGGAGCCCAGGGCGCGGTGAACATCCTCTACCGCAAGGAGATCGCCGCCGCCGAGGCCGCGGGTGGCGACGTCGAGAAGACCCGCCAGGAGTTCGTGCGCGAGTACGAGGAGCAGCTGGCCAACCCCTACATCGCGGCCGAGCGCGGCTACGTCGACACGGTGATCTCGCCGTGCAACACCCGGATGAACGTCACCCGGGCGCTGCGGGCGCTGCGCACCAAGCGCGAGACGCTGCCGCCCAAGAAGCACGGGAACATCCCTCTGTGACCGGGTCGAGCGAGCAGGCTCCCGAGGCAACGGGACCCGAGGCCCCTGCCGTCGTCATCCCGGCGATCCGGGTCGTGTCCGGCTGGCCGGCGGACGACGAGCTGGCCGCCCTCATCGCCGTGCTCTCGGCGGCGGCGGCGTCTGGTGGCACGGAGTCCGCTGAGCGGCCTGGGTCACGGTGGAGCGCCCCCAGCACGAGGTTGCGCTCTGCCTACGGGCCGCGCCGCGGCGGCTGGCGCGCCTCGGGCCTCCCGAGCTGAGCGGGCGCCGACCGCGACACGTCGATGGCGCCCGGATAAGTTGGCCGTGACGACGACGGAAGGATCGCGATGCCCGGTGTGCACCAGGAGTTCCTGGCCCTGCCCCTGACGGCGCTGGCCGATGCGGCGTTGTCGCGGGCGCGCGAGCTCGGGTCGGAGTACGCGGCACTGAGGGTGGTCTCGCAGCGCTCGCAGTACCTCTCGCTGTCGGACCTCGAGCTCGAGACGTCGTCGACGTCCGACGACGTCGGCCTCGCGGTACGGGTCGTGCACGACGGCAGCTGGGGCTTCGCCGCCGGGCTGGTGCTGACGGCCGGCGAGGCGGCCCGGCTGGCCGAGCGGGCGGTCGCCGTGGCCAGGGTCAGCCGACCGCTCTCGACCGAGCGCGTGGTGCTGGCCGACGAGCCGGTGCACGCTGATGTGCGGTGGAGCTCGCCCTACGACGTCGACCCCTTCACCGTCAGCGACCGTGACAAGGTCGCCACCCTGGTCGACCTGTCGGAGCGGCTCGCCGCCGGCGACGGCGTCGACTTCACCCGCGCCAGCGTGCAGAGCGTGCGCGAGAACGTCTTCTACGCCGACTCGGCCGGCACCTCGACCACCCAGACCCGGGTGCGGATCCAGCCCAGCCTGTCGGCGACGGCGCTCGACCGCGCCACCGGCGGCTTCGAGTCGATGCGCACCCTCGCACCCCCGGCGGCGGCAGGCTGGGAGTACGTCCTGTCGCCAGAGGCAGGACTCGTCGAGGAGGTGGCCAGCATCCCTGAGCTGCTGGCCGAGAAGGTCAAGGCTCCGTCGGTGCGGGCCGGAGACTACGACCTCGTCGTCGACGGGTCCAACCTCTTCCTCACCATCCACGAGTCGGTGGGCCACGCCACCGAGCTCGACCGGGTGCTCGGCTACGAAGCGGCCTACGCCGGAACGAGCTTCGCGACCTTCGACAAGCTCGGCCACTTCGCCTACGGCTCGCCCGCCATGCACGTGACCGGTGACCGCAACACCGACTGGGGCCTCGCCAGCGTCGGGTGGGACGACGAGGGCGTCGAGGCGCAGGCCTGGGACATCGTCAAGGACGGGGTGCTCGTCGCATACCAGACCGACCGGGCCATGGCGGCCCTGAAGGACCTCGGACGCAGCAACGGAGCGTCGTACGCCGACAGTGCCCGCCACGTGCCGCTGCAGCGGATGGTCAACGTCAGCCTTCAGCCCCACCCTGACGGCGGCACGGTCGACGACCTCGTCTCCCGCGTCGACGACGGCATCTACGTCGTCGGCGACAACTCGTGGTCCATCGACATGCAGCGCTACAACTTCCAGTTCACGGGGCAGCGGTTCCACCGCATCGAGGGCGGCGTCCTCGCCGGGCAGCTGCGAGACGTCGCGTACCAGGCCACGACGACCGACTTCTGGCGCTCGATGGAGGCGGTCGGGGGGCCCAGCACCTTCTACCGCGGCGGGGTGCTCAACTGCGGCAAGGCGCAGCCCGGCCAGGTATCCCCCGCCAGCCACGGCACCCCGGCCGCCCTCTTCCGTGGTGTGCGCATCCTCAACACCGTGCAGGAGGCGGGTCACTGATGAGCATCTCCAGCCCCCAGGAGATCGTCGAGCGGGCCCTGTCCGCGGCGGCCTCCGACGGCACCGTCGTCATCGTCACCGACCGCTCAGAGGCCAACCTGCGCTGGGGCAACAGCTCGCTCACGACCAACGGTGAGATGGGCTCGCGCTCGGTCACGGTGATCGCGACGGCCGGCGTCACCGGGGGAACGGCCTCCGGGGTGGTCGGGCGCACGGTCGTCGACGCCGCCGACGTGGTCGCCCTCGTCGCCGAGGCCGAGGC
>JALYVC010000346.1 GCA_030853445.1 Actinomycetota bacterium
CGCTGAGGCCGACCCGCCGGCCGGCCTCGGCGGTGACGCTGCGCTCGTAGCCGACGACCGCCAGGCGCAGGCCCCCGCCGGCGCTCGAGCACGCGAGGGAGGGGGTGTCGCCGCCGGCCCCGACGGCTGACCGAACGGCCTGGACCCCAACCATGACGTCGGGCGTCAAGGTGGTGGGCACCGCTGCCGTGGCGACGATGCGCGCGTCGTCGAGATCGACCAGCGCCGCCTTGGTCCACGTCGAGCCGACGTCGACGCAGAGCAGTCTGGAGGTCACCGGTGGCGGGTCGGGGCTGGGGATCTGGGTGGGCGACGGGCTCAGCCGCGGGCGGCGAGGGCGATGTCGAGGTCGGCCAGCAGGTCGGCCTCGTCCTCGATGCCGACCGAGAGCCGGATGAGGCCGCGGGGCACCTCGAGCGCGGTGCCCTCGACCGAGGCGTGGGTCATGCGGAAGGGGTGCTCGATGAGGGACTCCACACCACCGAGCGACTCGCCCAGGGTGAAGACGGTCGTCGCGCCACAGGCGGCGACGGCGGCGTCCTCGCCCCCCTTGAGCAGGACCGAGACCATGCCGCCGAAGCGGCGCATCTGGCGGGCCGCGACCCCGTGGCCGGGGTGATCGGGCAGGCCGGGGTAGAGCACCTTGTCGACCGCGCGGTGGGCCTGCAGGTAGGCCACGACGGCCTCGGCGTTGTCGCAGTGTCGTTCCATGCGCACGGCGAGGGTCTTCACACCGCGCAGCACCAGCCACGAGTCGAACGGCCCGGCGACCCCACCGATCGCGTTCTGGTGGAAAGCGATCCGGTCGGCAGCGTCCTTGAGCTCGGCCACCGGCAGGTCGGCGCGCACGACCACGGCGCCACCCACGACGTCGCTGTGACCGCCGAGGTACTTCGTCGTCGACTGGGTGACGATGTCGGCGCCGAGGGCCAGGGGGTTCTGCAGGTAGGGGGTGGCGAAGGTGTTGTCGACGACGAGCAGCGCGTCGGCGGCGTGGGCGACCTCGGCGAGCGCGGCGATGTCGGAGATGCCGAGCAGCGGGTTGCTCGGGGTCTCGACCCACACGAGCTTCGTACGGCCGGGCTCGATGGCGGCGCGCACCGCGTCGACGTCGGCGGTCGGGGCGACGGTGTGGGCGATGCCCTGCGGGCCTGCGACCCGCGCGACCTGGCGGTAGGTGCCGCCGTAGGCGTCGTCGGGCATGACCATGTGGTCGCCCGGCGTGAGCAGCGCACGGATGACGGTGTCCTGCCCGGCGAGGCCGGAGGCGAAGGCGAAGCCGCGCTCGCCACCCTCGAGCGCCGCGAGGCACTCCTCCAGCGCGGTGCGGGTGGGGTTGGCCGAGCGGGAGTACTCGTAGCCGCCGCGGAAGCCGCCAACCCCGTCCTGCTTGTAGGTCGAGACCTGGTAGATCGGCGTGACGACCGCACCGGTGCCGGCGTCGGGGTCCTGGCCGGCGTGGATCGCGCGCGTGGAGAAGCCGGGGGTCGTGGGGGACGTCATACGAACAAGGCTATCCGCCTGGTCTGGGTGTCCGGTCAGGCGATGCTGCCCCGCAGGTCGGTAGGTCCGCCTGCCCACTGCCCCGTGTCCTCCCTCACCTCGGGAGTGCGCACCAGACAGGTGCCCGTCGGTGGGACAGCCCGCGAGTAGGCTCACTCCTGGTGGGCCAGCACCTCGAGCACCTGCTCGCCGTAGCGCTCGAGCTTGGCCTGGCCCACCCCGCTGACCCGGCCGAGCGCGGCCAGGTCACCGGGGGCGTCGCCCGCGATCTGGCGCAGGGTCGCGTCGTGGAAGATCACGTAGGCCGGCATCCCGGCCTCCTTCGCCGTCGCCGCCCGCCAGGCCCGCAGCCGCTCGAAGACCGGCTGCGCCTGAGGTGGCAGGTCGGCCGCGGCGGTCCCGCGCGACGACTTCGACGAGCGTTCCCCCGACCCGCGACGCCCCTTCACCGGCGTCGGGTCGACCCGTAGCGTGACCTCCTGCCGACGTCCCAGCACGTCGGCGCTACCGGACGTGAGGGCGAGCGTGCCGTGGTCGCCCTCGACGGCCAGCAGCCCCCGGGCGAGCAGCTGCCGTACGACGGCCCGCCACTGCGCCTCGGTCAGGTCGGTGCCGATGCCGAAGGTCGAGAGCTCGTCGTGGTGGTGCTGGGCCACCTTGGGGGTGCGGCGGCCCAGCAGGATGTCGATGCTCTGGCCGGCCCCGAAGCGCTGGCCCCGCTCGTGCGCCAGCCGGGCCACGGTCGACAGCAGCTTCTGCGCCGGGATGGTCGCGTCCCACATGGCCGGCGGCACCAGACAGGTGTCGCAGTTGCCGCACGGCTCGCCCGGCTCCTGCCCGAAGTAGCGCAGCAGCTGTCCGCGGCGGCACTGCGTCGTCTCGCAGAGGGCGAGCATCGCGTCGAGGTGGGCGCTCTGGGCACGGCGCCGAGGGAGGTCGCCCTGCGAGGTGTCGATGAGCCGGCGCTGCTGCACGACATCGGCCAGGCCGTAGGCCAGCCAGGCCGTGGCGGGCTGCCCGTCGCGCCCGGCCCGGCCGGTCTCCTGGTAGTAGCCCTCCACCGACTTGGGCAGGTCGAGGTGGGCGACGAAGCGCACGTCGGGCTTGTCGATCCCCATGCCGAAGGCGATGGTCGCCACCATGACGAGACCGTCCTCGCGCAGGAAGCGGCTCTGGTGGTGCGAGCGCACGGACGCGTCGAGGCCGGCGTGGTAGGGCAGCGCGGGGATGCCCTCCTTGACCAGGGCCTGCGCGGTCGCCTCGACCGAGGCCCGCGACAGGCAGTAGACGATCCCGGCGTCGCCCTGGTGCTCGGTGCGCAGCAGGTCGAGCAGCTGCGCCCGCGGCTCGGCCTTGGGCACGATGCGGTACTGGATGTTGGGTCGGTCGAAGTCGGCCACGAAGTGCCGTGCGTCGGTCAGGGACAGGTTCGTGGCGATCTCGACGCGCGTGGCGGCCGTGGCCGTGGCCGTCAGGGCGATCCGCGGCACCTGCGGCCAGCGTTCCTTCAGCACGGTCAGCATGAGGTAGTCGGGCCGGAAGTCGTGCCCCCACTGGGCCACGCAGTGCGCCTCGTCGATGGCGAAGAGCGCGATGCCGCCACGCCCGAGGAGGTCGAGCGTCCACTGGCTGCGCAGGGCCTCGGGCGCGAGGTAGAGCAGGTCGAGCCGGCCGTCGACGTAGGCCCGTTCCATGTCGCGACGGGTCGAGGCGTCTTGGGTCGAGTTGAGGAAGCCGGCCCGCACCCCGAGCGCAGTGAGGGCGTCGACCTGGTCCTGCATGAGCGCGATGAGCGGCGAGATGACGACGCCCGTGCCCCGGCGCACCAGTGACGGGATCTGGTAGCACAGCGACTTGCCCCCACCGGTAGGCATGAGCACGAGGGCGTCGCCGCCGGCGACGACGTGCTCGACGATCGCCTGCTGGTCGCCGCGGAAGGCGTCGTAGCCGAAGACGCGCTGGAGCGTGGCGCGCGGCGCCGAGGCGTCGGGCGAGTCGTCGAGCGAGGCGTCGAGCGAGGCGTCGGGCGAGTCGCCGTACGACGCGTCGTACGCCGTCTTGTCGTCGGTCCCGAGGCCGGGGGCGGTCACCTGCGCGAGTCTAGGTGGGGCGCCGGAATGGTCGTGCCGCACCGGTCGTTGTGCACAGGTGAGGCCGGGTACCCGGCCGTGACGAGTGCACGAGGACAGGTGGAGCAGATGTTCGGGTTCGGCAAGAAGTCGACGATGGTCGCACGCGAGGACGCCCTCTCGGGCCGCGAGACCCGACCCTTCACGATCCAGCCCACCCACGTGGTGCTCGGCACGCCCCTCGAGGGGCCCTACCCCGAGGGCTTCGAAAGCCTCTACCTGGCCATGGGCTGCTACTGGGGCGTCGAGCGCATCTTCTGGAAGCAACCGGGCGTCTACGTGACGTCCGTGGGTTTCATGGGCGGCTACACGCCCCATCCGACCTACAACGAGTCGACCACCGGGCTGACCGGGCACGCCGAGACGGTCAAGGTCGTCTACGACCCTTCCGTGACCACGCCCGAGCTGCTGCTCAAGCAGTTCTGGGAGAACCACGACCCGACCACCGCCAACCGGCAGGGCAACGACGTCGGCACGGCCTACCGGTCGGCGATCTACTTCACGACTCCCGGGCAGGAGCAGGCCGCGATCGCGACCCGCGACGCCTTCCAGCAGGTGCTCACCGACGCCGGCCACGGCGAGATCTCGACCGAGATCCGCTCGGCGCACGACGCCGGGCCCTACTACCTCGCCGAGGACCTGCACCAGGGCTACCTGCACAAGAACCCGGGCGGCTACTGCAACCACGGCCCCAACGGCATGACCTGCCCCGTCGGGCTGCTGAGCAAGGACGGCGTGGCGGCCCAGGTCGACGTTCTGCCCCCCACCTCCTGAGCTTCGCCCCTTGCCTCCGTGTCCCGGAGGTCTCTGACCCTCCGTGACGCGGACGACAGGCTCGAGGAGTGGGCTCACGGTCGGCTGCCGCGACGCGCACACTGCCCAACCGGGCCCGGGTGGCGGGGGGTGCCCGGCAGAAGGGGGCACGGGCCCGCAAATGCGGGCCGCGCCTGCCCGAGCCGGCGCAGAAGGGGGCAGGTGCCCGCACATGTATGTCGCGCCGACGGGCCGTGCCGCGACGAGCCCGGGACGCCCCGGGGCTATCCTCAGGCCCCACGGCGACAAGGAGCGGACAGATGAGCGTTCAGGTCTCCCCGGACACGACTTCCGGGTCGGTCCCAGCGGACGCACCGGCCGTCATCGTCAACGGCCGGTCGCACCCCCTGGCCGGCGTCCCGGTGCACACCTCGGCCCTCGACTTCGTGCGAGGGGTCGGGCTCACCGGCGCCAAGGAGGGGTGCGCCGAGGGCGAGTGCGGGGCCTGCTCGGTGCTGGTGCTGCGCCCGAGCGCCGACAGCGGGACCAGCCGATGGACTGCCGTCAACGCCTGCCTCGTGCCCGCGGCCGCCCTCGACGGGCAGGAGGTCGTCACCGCCGAGGGCCTCGGCACCAGCGGCGCCCTCCACCCGGTGCAGCACGAGATGGCCGTGCGCGGTGGCTCGCAGTGCGGCTACTGCACGCCCGGGTTCGTGTGCAGCATGGCCGCGGAGTACTACCGCCCCGACCGCACGGCGTCCGACGAGCAGGCCCCGCCGGGAGTCGAGCACGGACCCAACGGCTTCGACCTGCAAGCACTGTCGGGCAACCTCTGCCGCTGCACCGGTTACCGTCCGATCCGTGACGCCGCCTGGGCCCTCGAGCCTCCACCGGCCACCGACCCGCTGGTCGGCCGCACCACCCGCCCGGCCCCCGAGAGCCGCCCGACGCGCCTGACCCACGGCGACGCCGTTTTCGTGCGCCCGGCCACCCTCGAGCAGGCCATCACCCTGCTCACCCAGCACGCCGACGCTGTGGTCGTCGCCGGCTCCACCGACTGGGGGGTCGCCGTCAACCTGCTCGGCACCCGTGCCCCCCTCGTCATCTCCATCGACCGGCTGGCCGAGCTGCGCTCGCTGTCGGTCGCCGGCGACGTCGTCGAGATCGGTGCCGCCCTGACCCTCTCCGAGGTCGAGAGCCGCCTCGCGGGCCGGATCCCGTTGCTGGACAGCCTTTTTCCTCAGTTTGCCTCTCGCCTGATCCGCAACGGTGCCACCCTCGGAGGCAACCTGGGCACCGGCTCCCCCATCGGAGACGCGGCGCCGGTCCTGCTCGCCCTCGAGGCCGGCCTCGTCCTTGCCGGGCCGGGGGGCGACCGGGAGGTGGCACTCGACACCTACTTCACCGGCTACCGCCGCAGCGTCCGACGAGCCGACGAGCTCATTCGGGCCGTGCGGATCCCCCTGCCCCTGGCCGGGGTCACCGCCTTCCACAAGATCGCAAAGCGTCGCTTCGACGACATCTCCTCCGTCGCGGTCGCGTATGCCGTGCAGCTCGACCACGGCTTCGTCACCAAGGCGCGCATCGGCCTTGGTGGCGTCGCCGCGACCCCCGTGCGCGCCCACGCCACCGAGGACGCCCTGGAGGGTCGGCCGTGGTCACGCGACACCGTGCTGGCTGCGGCCGCGGTGCTCCGCGAGGAGGGCACGCCGCTGGACGACCACCGGGCGAGCTCCCGCTACCGGGCGGCCATGCTCGGCACCTCCTTGCCGCGCCTTTTCCACTCCCACCCCGGGACCCACCCGGCGAACGGCGCGCAGGCATGAGCACCCTCTCCGACCGACCCTCCAACTCCGCAGTCGGCGCGTCGATCCCGCACGAGTCGGCCGCTCTGCACGTCACCGGTGAGGCGCTCTACACCGACGACCTCGTAGGCCGCACCACTGGCGTCCTCCACACGCACCCGGTCGGCTCCCCCCACGCCCATGCCCGGGTCACCCGGCTTGACCCGTCGCCCGCCCTCGCCGTGCCGGGCGTCGTGCGGGTGCTCACCGCGGGCGACGTGCCCGGCACCAACGACGCGGGCGTCAAGCACGACGAGCCGCTCTTCCCCGACGAGGTGATGTTCGTCGGGCATGCCGTCTGCTGGGTGCTGGCCGAGACGGCCGAGGCCGCCCGACTCGGGGCCGCCGCTGTCGAGGTCGGCTACGACCCGCTCCCGTCGCTCGTCAGCGTGCACGACGCGATCGCCGCGCAGAGCTTCCAGGGCGGTCAGCCCCAGCTCGCTCGGGGCGACGTCGACGCCGGGCTCGCCCGGTCGGCCCACGTCTTCAGCGGCGAGACCGAGCTCGCCGGGCAGGAGCACTTCTACCTCGAGACCCACGCGTCGCTCGCTCTCGTCGACGAGGCCGGGCAGATCTTCGTGCAGAGCTCTACCCAGCACCCGAGCGAGACGCAGGAGATCGTCGCTCACGTCCTGGGGGTGCCCAGTCACGCCGTCACCGTCCAGTGCCTGCGAATGGGAGGAGGCTTCGGGGGCAAGGAGATGCAGCCGCACGGCTTCGCCGCCGTCGCGGCGCTGGGCGCCACGCTCACCGGGCGCCCGGTGCGGGTGCGCCTCACGCGCACCCAGGACATGACGATGACCGGGAAGCGACACGGCTTCCACGCCCAGTGGCGGGTGGGCTTCGACGAAGCCGGACGCCTCGAGGCTCTGGACGCCACCCTCACGGCCGACGGCGGCTGGAGCCTCGACCTCTCCGAGCCGGTGCTCGCGCGAGCCCTGTGCCACATCGACAACGCCTACTGGATCCCCGACGTGCGGGTCAACGGCCGGATCGCCCAGACGCACAAGACCTCACAGACCGCGTTCCGCGGGTTCGGCGGCCCACAAGGCATGTTCGTCATCGAGGACGTCCTCGGCCGGTGTGCCCCGCTGCTCGGCGTCGCTCCTCACGAGCTGCGCCGTCGCAACTTCTACCAGGCCGGACAGCTGACGCCCTACGGGCAGGAGGTGCGCCACCCCGACCGGCTGCGACGGGCATGGGACCAGGTCACGACGACCGGAGAGCTCGAGCGTCGCCGCGCTGAGGTGTCCGCCTTCAACGCGACGCACGAGCACGCTCGGCGGGCCATCGGCATCACCCCGGTGAAGTTCGGCATCTCCTTCAACCTCACCGCCTTCAACCAGGCCGGTGCCCTCGTGCACGTCTACAAGGACGGCTCGGCGCTCATCAACCACGGCGGCACCGAGATGGGTCAGGGCCTGCACACCAAGATGCTTCAAGTGGCGGCGACCGCCCTCGGCCTCCCGCTCGACCGGGTGCGACTGGCACCCACCCGCACCGACAAGGTGCCCAACACCAGTGCGACAGCGGCGAGCTCGGGCGCCGACCTCAACGGCGGTGCAGTCAAGGACGCCTGCGACCAGATCACGGCCCGCCTGCGTGTGGTCGCCGGGGGGATGCTGGGCACGGCACCGGCCGACGTGCGCTTCGGCGCCGGTGCGGCAGCCCACCTCGGTGGCGCCACCGTCACCTGGGAGGAGCTCGTGCGCACCGCCTACGCCCAGCGGGTACAGCTGTGGGCGGCCGGCTTCTACCGCACCGAGGGCCTGCACTGGGACTCCACGCGCATGCAGGGCGAGCCCTTCAAGTACTACGCCTACGGCGTCGCGGCGGCCGAGGTCGAGGTCGACGGCTTCACCGGTGTCTACCGCACCCGTCGGGTCGACATCGTGCACGACGTCGGCGACAGCCTGTCACCGCTGGTCGACGTCGGCCAGATCGAAGGCGGCTTCGTCCAGGGCGCGGGCTGGCTGACCCTCGAGGACCTGCGATGGGACGAGGGCGACGGTCCCACCCGCGGCCGGCTGGCCACCCAGGCCGCCAGCACCTACAAGCTGCCCAGCTTCTCGGAGATGCCAGACGACCTGCGGGTCACGCTCATGCAGGATGCCCACGAGGACGGCGTCGTCTATGGCAGCAAGGCCGTCGGTGAGCCGCCGCTCATGCTGGCCTTCTGCGTGCGCGAAGCGCTTCGACAGGCGGCAGCGGCGTTCGGGCCGGACGGCACCAGCGTCGACCTCGCTTCTCCTGCGACGCCGGAGGCCGTCTGGTGGGCCCTCGAGCGGGCCCGAACGGTGTCCATCGTCGGCTCGAACCCTGTTGCGGCAGAAGGTTCGCCCGGGCTCGAGCCCGACCAGCCGCGCCCCTGCTCCCCCGCACTCCACCCACAGACCGAGGCCGACGCGGAGGCCGGTCACCCGGCTCGCCCCGACCCTGTGCGCCGATGACGGTCGCCCCCGGCACCTGGCTGCAGGCCGTCACCATCCTGCGTCGCGAGCGCCAGCCGGGCGTCCTGGTCACCGTGGCCGCCGTGCGCGGCCACGCCCCCCGCGAGCCCGGTGCCAAGATGGTCGTCTCTGCCGAGGGCACCTGGGACAGCATCGGCGGTGGAAACCTCGAGGTGACAGCGGTCGAGACCGCCCGCCGCATGCTGGCCGACCACCGACAGGGGCCCGAGCTCACGACGAGCTCCCTCACCGAGCATGCCGCCACCCGGCACGGCATCCAGTGCTGCGGCGGCGAGGTCACCCTGCTGCTCGAGCCGCTGGCGGTCGTGCCGGCGGTCGCCGTCTTCGGGCTCGGTCACGTCGGAACCGAGCTGGCTCGCATCCTGTCGCGGCACGACCTCGACCTGCACCTCGTCGACTCGCGGGCCGCCCAGGTCGAGCCCGGCCGACTCGCTCAGCTGGCCGGCGCACGAGCAACCCTCCACGCCCACCACAGCCCGGTGCCCGAGCTCGTGATCGGCGAGCTGCCCGCCGGTGCGCACGTGCTGGTGATGACGCACGACCACGCCGAGGACCTCGCGCTCGTCGACGTGGCGCTGCGCAGCCGCCAGCTCGGCTCGATCGGGCTCATCGGGTCGAGCGCGAAGTGGCGTCGCTTCGAGCGTCGTCTGCGCGAGGAGGGTCACGACGACGCGGCGATCGCCCGGGTGCACACTCCCATCGGGGGAGGCCTGCTCCCAGGCAAGGATCCCGCCACGATCGCGCTGGGCGTCGCCGTCGAGCTGCTGACGATCCTCACCCCCGCGGCCGCGCACCACGAGGGTGTGCGGTGACGCCGACCGCGAGCCCTCCCCCGGCGACGATGCTCGTGCGCGGCGTCCTGATCGACACCCCCGACGACCCCTTCCGCGGCGGCGCCCTGCGGGTCGAGGAGGACGGCGCGCTCTTCGTCGATGCGGGGGTCATCCGCGAGCGCGGCCCCTGGGCCACCATCGCGCCCAGGCACCGCGACGCCGAGCAGCTCGACCTAAGAGGCGGGCTCGTCCTCCCGGGCTTCGTGGACACGCACGTCCACTTCCCGCAGGTGCGGGTGGTCGGCGGGCTCGGCATGCCGCTGCTGGAGTGGCTCGAGCGCTGCGCGCTGCCGGAGGAGGCGCGCCTGGCCGACGCGGCATACGCACAGGGGGTGGCCCGTGACTTCGTTTCGGGGCTCGTGCAGGCGGGCACGACGAGTGCCCTGGTCTTCGGCAGCCACTTCGCCCCAGCGGTCGACGCGCTCTTCGACGAGGCCCAGCGCGTGGGTCTGCGGGTCACCGCGGGGCTCGTCCTCGCCGATCGCGTGCTGCGCGACGACCTGCTGACCACCCCCGAGCGAGCGCTGGCCGAGTCGCGCGAGCTCGCGGCGCGGTGGCACGGGCACGGACGGCTGCGGTATGCCGTCACGCCCCGCTTCAGTCTCTCGGCCTCCGACGAGCTGCTCGGCGTGTGCGCGCAGCTGGCGGCAGAGGTGCCGGGGGCGATGGTCACCTCGCACCTGAACGAGAACCCGGATGAGATCGACCAGGTGGGGCGGGCGTTCCCGGGCGCCGCCCACTACCTTGACTCCTACGACCGCCACGGGCTGGTCGGACCACGCACGGTACTGGCCCACGACGTGCACCCCCGCGACGCTGAGCTGACGGTGCTGGCCGCCCGGGGGGCCGCCGTGGCGCACTGCCCGACGAGCAACGCCGCTCTGGGCAGTGGGCTCTTCCCGCTGCGCCGTCATCTCGACGCCGGGGTCGCGGTCGCGCTGGGCTCCGACGTCGGTGCCGGAACCGGCTTCTCGCTGCTCAAGGAGGGCCTGCAGGCGCTGTTCCACCAGCAGCTGCTCGGACCTGAGGGCCGGCCGCTGCGGCCAGCCCACCTGCTGCACCTCGTCACCCGCGCCGGCGCCAGGGCCCTGGGGCTCGACGAGACGGTCGGCGACCTCGGCGTGGGCCGGAGCTTCGACGCCGTCTGGATGCGACCGACGCACGGCACGACCGCCGACGTCGTGATGCGACACGCACCCGATGCAGAGTCAGCTCTGGCCGCAGCCTTCGCCCTCGGCACCAGCGCCGACACGGCCGGGGTGTGGGTCGCCGGGCGGCGCCTCCACACCCGTTCCCGACCACGGTGTGCCCCCTCGGGCCCCGTCGAACCTCCGAGCTGACGGCGTGATTCGGTGGCCGTGTCGCAAAACCGCCGCCGAGAAGGGGGCATACCCGACCTCTCGTGCACCAAAACGCCCCCAGGGTTGCCGACTTCATCCAACGATGGTTTGGTCAGGGACGTGGTCCAGCAGAGGCGCCATTCGCCTCCTCTGTCATGGAAAGGTCGTTATGTCGACTCACATCACGGTTTGGGCTGCCGCACGCCCGCAGCCCGCACCGCTCTCCCACAGCACGTACCGGGAGCAGACTCGGGGCGACCTCGCCTCCCGCACCGAAGCGCTCTTCGCCGAGCGTGACGTCTGCTGCGACGACTCGGCGCGCAGGTCGGTGGAGGAGGCCCTCGTGCGCCTGCACCTTCCGCTGGCGGACGGTATCGCCGGGCGCTACAGCGGTCGCGGCATCGAGCGCGACGACCTGGTGCAGGTCGCCCGTCTGGGCCTGCTCAAGGCCGTCCACCGCTTCAGCGCCGACCGCGGCGTGGTCTTCCCTGCCTTCGCGACGCCCACCATCACCGGTGAGGTCAAGCGGCACTTCCGCGACCACGGCTGGGCGGTTCGTCCCCCGCGGCGCCTCCAGGAGCTGCACGCCCGCGTCGGGCCCGCGAGCCGTGAGCTGGAGCAGCGGCTGCACCGCCCGCCCCTCGTCGAGGAGATCGCCAGCGAGCTCGAGGTGGAGGTGTCCGAGCTCACCCGGGCTCTGGAGGCGGCGACGGGGTTCACCACCCTCTCCTTCGACCACCGCCCCGGCGACGATGCGCCGTCCCTCGAGCAGCAGCTCCCCGCCGAGGACGACGAGATCGAGCACGTCGAGGACCGGGTGGCTCTGCGGGCGGCGATCGAGGCCCTCGACACCCGGGAGCGGCTCGTGGTCACGCTGCGCTTCGACCACGACCTCACCCAGTCGCAGATCGCCCAACAGCTCGGGGTCAGCCAGATGCAGGTCTCGCGCATCCTCACCAAGCTCCTGGCTCGGCTGCGCGACGAGCTCGCCCCCCACGGCGTGCACGAGGCTGCCTGACCTCAGTGGGGTGCCCGTGCCCCGTCACCCCGACACCGGGGTGGCGGCGCGTTCCCGTCGCCTCGGACGGCTCCTTGCCGGCTCACGTGGGTGCCCTCGCTTGGTCCCGGGGGCGGGCACACCGCAGAATGGGTCGACTCATCATCAGGAGGCTGTCTTGACCCCCGCTGCCCCCATCAGCCCGGACTCCGATCCGGGCGTGGACGCCGTCCCCGCTGTCACCGCGTCGCTGCGGCCTGCCCTCATGTTCGACCAGCTCGCCGCCCTCCTCTACGGCGTCAACGACTTCGCCGAGATCTACGAGGCCATCGTGCGCGCCGCCGCAACGCTGGTCGACGGGTGCGACCACGCCAGCCTGATGATGCAGGGGCGGTCGGGGGTCTTCGACACCATCGCTGCGAGCGACCCTGTCGCTCGACAGGTGGACGACCTCGAGCGCAAGCACAACGAGGGCCCCTGCCTCGACGCCGTCGACGAGGAGCGCCCGCAGCTCGAGCCCGACTTCGAGCACCCCACGCACTGGCCGGACCTCTCCGCGGCGATCGTCGCCGAGACCCCGGTGCGCGGCGGGGCCGGTTTCCGCATCATCGTCGAGCGGTCGAAGGTCGGGGCGCTCAACCTCTTCTCCGACCGCGCCGGGGCCCTCGACGAGTCGTCCGTCGACCAGGGGATCATCCTCGCGGCCTTCGCGTCCGTCGTGATCGCCGCCGTGCAGAACCGCGATAGGGCTGACACGCTGTCACGGGGGCTGGACAGCAACCGCGAGATCGGCAAGGCGATCGGGCTGATGATGGCCTTTCACAGGATCTCGGACGACGCGGCCTTCGACCTGCTGCGCAAGGCGTCGCAGGACATGAACATCAAGATCGCCGAGGTGGCCCGGCAGGTGGTGACGCACCACAACACCGACAAGGGCTGATCAGGGCCACCCGTCCAGTGGGTGACCCACGAGGGGTGGGTCACCGCAGTCGCGTCGTAGGTTGGGGTCATGCCGATCTCGCGCGTCGCCCTGCTCACCGCGGGTGGGTACGCCCCCTGTCTGTCGTCCGCCGTCGGTGGCCTGATCGAGCGCTACACCGAGCTCATGCCGCAGGTCGAGATCATCGGCTACCGGCACGGCTACCACGGTGTGCTGCGCGGCGACTCGCTCGTGGTCGACGAGCAGGCGCGTCGCAGGGCGCCCCTGCTGCACGGGTACGGCGGCAGCCCGCTCGGCAACAGCCGGGTCAAGCTGACCAACATCGACGACCTGGTCGAGCGAGGGCTGGTCGAGCCGGGGCAGGACCCGCTCGAGGTGGCCGCCCAGCGGTTGGCCGACGACGGCGTCGACGTGCTGCACACCATCGGCGGCGACGACACCAACACGACGGCGGCCGACCTCGCCGCCTTCCTGCACGAGCGGGGTCACGAGCTCACCGTGGTGGGCCTGCCGAAGACCGTCGACAACGACATCATCCCGATCCGGAAGTCGCTCGGCGCGATGACGGCCGCGGAGCAGGGCTCCCGGTTCGCCCAGAACGTGCTGGCCGAGCACGGCGCCAACCCCCGCATGCTCATCGTGCACGAGGTCATGGGCCGTGGGTGTGGGTGGCTCACCGCCGCCACCGCCCGCGAGTACCAGGCCTGGCACGCCCAGCAGGAGTGGGTGCCGTCGCTCGGTCTGACCCCGGAGCGGTGGGCGGTACACGCCGTCTTCGTGCCCGAACGGCCCATCGACATCGACGCCGAGGCTGAGCGCCTCAGGGCCGTGATGGACGACATCGGCTGCGTCAACCTTTTCGTGTCCGAGGGTGCCGGAGTCGGCGAGATCGTCGAGCAGATGGAGAGCGCCGGCGACGACGTGCCCCGCGACGCCTTCGGGCACGTCAAGCTCGACACGGTCAACCCCGGCGCCTGGTTCGCCGAGCAGTTCGCCTCACGGGTCGGTGCCGAGAAGACGATGGTGCAGAAGAGCGGCTACTTCGCGCGGTCGGCGCCGGCCAACGCCGCCGACCTCGCGCTGATCCGACAGATGGTGGTCGTCGCCGTCGACGCCGCGCTCGCCGGCACACCGGGCGTGGTCGGCCACGACGAGGAGCGTGGCAACGCGCTGCGGGCGATCGAGTTCGACCGGATCAAGGGGGGCAAGGCCTTCGACACGAGCGTCGACTGGTTCCAGGACGTGCTGCGCACCAGCGGTCAGGCCTGACCCGGCCCGCGTCTCGAGCTCTCGCGACCTACGCTCGGGGGATGCGCATCGTCTCGCTCCTGCCCTCGTCGACCGAGATCCTCTTCGCCATCGGCGCAGGTGAGCACGTCGTCGGAGTGACCTACGAGTGCGACTACCCGGCGCGGGCCCGCAGCAGGCGCATCGTCTCGACCACCTCGCTGCCCGAAGGACTTTCGCCGGCGCAGATCGACGCCGAGGTGAGCCGCAGGGTGCGGGCCGGCGAGGACCTCTACCACCTCGACGCCGGCGCCTTGGCCGACCTCGACGCCGAACTCGTCGTCACGCAGGACCTGTGCGCCGTGTGCGCCGTCGACGTCCGCGAGGTCGACCAGGCGCTCGCCCACCTCGGGTGCACCGCAGACGTCGTCACCCTCGACCCGCACACGCTCAACGAGGTGCTCGAGTCGGTGCTCACCCTCGGCCGACGCACCGGGTGCGAGCGTCTGGCGGTGCCGCTCGTCGAGGAGCTGCGCGACCGCCTCGACGCCGTACGCCGTGCCGTGGACGGGCTCCCTCGTCCACGCACCCTCCTGCTCGAGTGGACAGACCCGCCCTATGCCCCGGGTCACTGGGTGCCCGAGATGGTGACCTTGGCCGGGGGCGTTCCCACCCTGGGCAGTCCAGGTGGGAAGTCGGTGCGGGTGACCTGGGAGCAAGCCCTCGCGGTGGACCCGGAGGTCGTCATCTGTGCTCCCTGCGGATACAGCCTCGACCAGGCGAGCGCGTTGACGGCCGACCTCGTGGCCGGTGGGGCCCTGCCCCCCGTGCCGGTGTGGGCGGTCGACGCCAACGGCTCCTTCGCCCGGCCCGGCCCGCGTCTCGTCGACGGGGTGGAGGCCCTGGCTGCGGTCCTCCACCCCGTCGAGCTCGGGGCTCCCGACCCCGCCGTCGCGCGCCGACTGGCGTAGCGGGGACGTGAGTCCTAACGCCCAGATTGACGAAGGCCCGGGGCGGGCGCAGACGTCCGCTCCTGCCGATGAGCCGGTGCTGGTGAGACTTGCGCCATCCTCGGATTGACGCCGCAATTGTGACCATGTCTGCAGAGCCCCTCCGCGACGTGCGTAACCACTTCAGCGACGTCGTCGACCGCGTCGCGCATGAGCACCGGCGCGTCACGGTGACGCGTAACGGGCGCCCCGTCGCCGTGATCATCAGCACGGAAGACCTCGAGGAGCTGGAGGAGACTCTTGCGGTCCTCAGCGACCCCCAGGCGCTGGCTGACATCCGCGAAGCCGATGCGGCCTACGCCGCCCATGGCGTTGTTCGCGGCGCCGACGCCGTCCGCGCTCTGCGCGCGTGACTGACGGCGGCTATGAGCTGGTCCTGACACCTCCGGCGACCCGGGCCGTTCGCTAGGTTCTGCCCGCGGGTGTGACGGCGGGCGGCATCGAGTTCCTCACCGGCGCCCTCGCCGCGAACCCACGACGAGCTGGCAAACAACTGCGCGGGGACCTCACCGGCATCTTCGCTGCCCGCCGAGGCACCTATCGAGTGCTCTATCGGACTAACGAGGTCGAGCGGGAGGTTGCGGTCCTTCGCATCGAACACAGACGCGACGCCTACCGATCGAGGTGGGCGCACCCACACCCCATACGCCGACAGCTCAGCCAGTGGTTCGGCTGGTGCGAGACCCACGGCCTCGACCCTTGGACGGAGTGCAGCGCGGCCACATCGAGCTGTGGCTCCGCGGTCTCGGTGACCGACGGCTGATGGACTCTTCGATCGTGACGATGGTGCACGCTGTCCCCGGGTACTTCCGCTTCGCCCGTATCAACGGCCTCATCAGCGGCCGCCACCGCCAGCGGAACGGCACATGACGAGGGGCAGCAGGCTCCCTGTGTGCTGCTAGCGGCAATCCCTGACCCTCCGGATCTGCCGAGGGCGGCATCTACCTGTGCCGGGTGAAGTCCGCGCGGTGAGAATGGACGAGGTCGGCGATTCCCCGGGGTTTCCCTCCGAGGAGTTCGTCCAGCTCGAAGGTGTGCACGCGACCTTGATCGGCTCCGCGGCGGACGACGTCAACGAACTGCCGCACCAGACCGCGGGCCTGCCAGTGGGGTAGGCCCGAGAGGCGCAGACTCGCATACATCGCAGGCCCTGGAAGGTGTACGTAACGAACCCTGCGTCCGAGCTCGTCGCCAAGAATTGTTGCGATCTCGGGAAAGGACAGCGGGTGGGTGCCCGTCAGGGTGTAGGACCTGCCCGCCTGATCGCCTTGCAGGTCGGGCTCGGTAAGGACCCGAGCAGCAACCTCGGCGATGTCGCGCACATCGACCCAGCTGGTGGCGCCGTGTCCGCTGGTGCCGGGCAGTAGCCCATGCTGGATAGCAGGCGCCAGCTCCAGGAGGTTCTTGGTGAACGCGCCCGGCGCGAGGCGGGTCCACCGCAGGCCGGTGGCGGCGAGGTAGGCGTCAGCTCTGGCGTGGTCGCGGGCCCACGGAATGGCTGAAGTGGGATTCGCATCCAGAGTCGAGATCTTGACCACGTGACGCACCCCGGCCGCGACCGCCGCATCGATGGCCGCGATGTCCTGGCCGTACTGGTCCAGACTTTCGGGGGCAAGGAGGAAGAGCTGCTCGAAGCCCGGCATGGCGTCGCGGATGCTCGTGGAATCGCTGAAGTCGCCTTCGACCGCCTCGATGCCACGGGCTCGGAAGACATCGCGCTGCTCGGCGCGGCGACACATGACCGCGAATGGTGCGCCACGTGCCTGAAGGGTGTCGACCAGGTGAGCGCCGATACCGCCGGTCGCCCCGGTGACCAGGACCCTTCCGGGGACAGGCGAACCGAGGCCCGGATCGGGGTCGGGGTCGGTCATCCTCATCACCATCTCAGCTCGCCCAGTGAGAAGCAGGTTCCTGCTTTCAATTCTAGGTTACCTCGGGAAGACTGCACGCGTGTCACCCCTGCCCTCACCCGATGACCTCGAGCGCTCTCCTGTCTGGTCAGTCATCCGTGCCGCCCACACGCTCGAGCGGCAGGTCACCGCCCTCTTCGCGGTGTACGACCTCACACCGGTGCAGTTCGGTGTCCTGTCCTACCTCGGGGCCAAGGGGCCGATGACCACCGCCGAGGTGGCGCGCTCGGTGCTCGTCCGTCCGCAGTCGATCGCCGGCGTCGTCAACAACATGGACCAGCGCGGCCTCGTCATCAGAATCCGCCCTCGTGGACGCGGGCGGTCCAACCCCATGAAGCTCACCAAGTCGGGAGAGAAGCTCCTGTCTCAGGTGTGGCCCAGATTCGAGCAGGCCAACACCGCGGACAACCTCGGGCTGTCTCAGGAGCAAGCTGTCTCGCTCCCCCTCCTCATGCGCGCCCTTCTCGCCTCGCACGAGGCCGACCGCCGATAGCAGGACACGGCACCCACACACTGCAGCAGCTCGAGCCTGACCCACAGGCGACGTCTACACCAAATCATGACACCGCGTCGACATCGATGAGGATGACCTCGGGCGGTGACTCAGCCCGGCCCGAGGACTGCCACTCGGACAACAGCCCGCGTCATACCGCCGCGAGTGCGGCTGTCCCACACCGCCGCGTAAGCGCCGTCCACACCGCCGCGAGTGCGGCCGTCCCCTACCGCCGCGAGTGCGGCCGTCCCCTACCGCCGCGAGTGCGGCCGTCCCCTACCGCCGCGAGTGCGGCCGTCCCACACCGCCG
Source organism: Actinomycetota bacterium (assembly GCA_030853445.1). Classification (GTDB taxonomy): domain Bacteria; phylum Actinomycetota; class Actinomycetes; order Actinomycetales; family Dermatophilaceae; genus Lapillicoccus. The sequence goes on from JALYVC010000346.1 coordinate 17,761, forward strand.
CGAGTGCCGCCGTGTCCTTCCGCCGCGGGCGAGGCTGTCAAACTCCGCCGCATGTGGGTGTCGTCGACGCTCAGCACATCTCAGCGCGGGTCACGCTCGCGATGCCGCGACGGTAGCGTCGCGCCCAGCGAGCAAGCCATGTAGCCGGCATCAGATCGACCGGGCCCAAGCGCCATACAACGGATCACGGCCCAGGCGCCACTTGGTGCGCAACGCGGTCGTCACGGCCTCGAAGCCGGCTTGCTCCAGGTAGGCCCGGACGATCTCGACCCGTCCGTCCTCGTCGGTGGCCAGCCACCCGCGAACCGCCTTGGTCGGGAAGCACCGGTTGCTGAACGTGAGCACCACGACCCCACCGGTCCGCAGCACCCGCGCCGCCTCGCGCAGCACCTCGACCGGATGAATGAGGTAGTCGATCGAGACGCAGCACACCACCGCGTCGAGCGACGCGTCGTCGAACGGCAGCCGCGGATCGACGTTGAGATCCTGGACGACGACCTGGTCGGCCACAGGGTTTGCCTCCAGCTCGACGGCATTCATGCCCAGCGCGACCAGCCCACCGCTCGGCTTCCTGGAGAGGTGGGACACCCAGGAGGACATCAGATCCAGGACCCTGCCGTCCGGCACCCCCAGCTCGTCGTACAGCTCGCTGACCGCGGCGATCGCGCCGTCGTCGATATGGGTGACGAGGCGCGGCGGTGCGTAGAAGTCGGCATCGTCGCCGCGGTCTTGCCGGTCGAAGAAGCCGGGCGGCCAGTCGTCGTCTGCCATGGCTGCATCCTGCCTCAGTCCTGCCCGCCTCGATCTGATCGCGACTCCCACCGACAGAGAGAGACCGGTCAGTCGGGGGGATGGATGGAGCCCGGCTCGCTGTCCAGCCCGAGCATGCATCCATCAGCGGGCTTCAGAACCCCGCATACATTGGCGCGAGCCGGCGCACCGGTGCTGCTCGATATGCGCTGATGCCGCCATCCGCGCGGTGCCGCGCTTCGCCATGTGGTTCCTGACAGCTGCCTCGGTCGACTCGGCACCGTGAACCACCGCCGGGGCCATCATCACCGCCCCCGGTTGGGAGCACGTCAGTAGGTCGACCGGAGCAATGAGCATGGCCACGTCTCCTTTCCCGGCTCCCGCGCGTGCATGGGACCTGGCACCCTGTGTGACGATGGCGGGTTCCTGACTGGGCGGCGGTCAAGACCAGACGGCACCCTGCCGGGCGCCGAGGATGCCCAGTAGGATCCGGTCGGTCGCGGGTGCCAGGGCTCGCGCGCCGCGGCGACGAGCTTCGTCGGCCGAGGCGACCCTCGTCTTGATCGCGTCGACGGCACCGCGATGGCGCGCGATCGCCGCGCACCTCTACCCGCTCGTTCGCGCGTTGCCTGGGAGGCGCGTCCCGTTGACGCGTAGCGGCGATCCCTTCCGCCGTATGCAGGTCTGACTTCGTGGCCTTCCCAGCTCCGGAGCGCTCCGCGTGACCGAGCTCGAGAGGCGGTGTGGGTCGGCCCCTCACCAGCTCAGGGACCCGCCTCGACGATCCGTCGGACGTCGGCGAGGTCGAGGTCGAACGGGCCGATCCGCGTCAGCACCCACGAGGCGCCGCGGTCCAGCCACTCGGCGGGGTCCTGGTCGGGCTGAAGGTCGACCACCACCTCGAAGCCCGACGGCGGGTCGTGCTCGGCGAGACCAGCGGTCACCTCGTCGAGGTCGTCGGGCCCGTCCAAGCCGATGACGAAGAAACCGTCATGCCTCACGGCCCGGCGCAGCGGCGCCCGGTTGCCGAACCGCCCGGCCAGCCAGACCGGCACGGCAGGAGCCGGGCGGAAGCGGACGTCTCGTACGGCGTAGTGAGCTCCTTCGTGGTCAACCGAGCTTCCGGTCATCAGCGCGGTGAGGACCTCGAGCCCCTCGTCGAGCATCCGGCCGCGCACCCTCGGATCTGCCTGGTCGCCGAACGCACTGAACTCTCCGACCCAGTCGTCACCCAGCCCCAGGCCGAGGACGAACCGGCCACCCGAGAGCACCGCCAGGCTGGCTGCCTGCCGGGCCAGGACCTGGGGTCGGCGCCGCGCCAGCGGGGTCACCATCGGCCCGAACAGCAACCGCTCGGTCCGCATCGCGACAGCCGCGCAACAGGTCCACACGTCGGCGATCGCGGCGACCCGCTCGCCATACTGCAGGTGGTCCCAGACGAAGAACCCGTCCCAGCCGGCCGCCTCGGCTTCCGCAGCCAGGTCGCCGACCACCCGCGGGTCAGCCAGGGGATCAAAGGGGGCTACGAAGAGCCCGCGGCGCGTGGTCATGCCGCCATCATGCCGGGAAGCTCCCGAGGGCAGAGGCGCACTCATCTGCCCCGACCCTGCGCCACGGACGCTGAGACGTACCGCCGCGAGTCGGCGTCGCCGGTGGCGGCGTGATCCGGAAGTGGGCTCCATCGTGGCCGCCGAGCCGCCGATGGCATAGTTGCCTCGTGAGCAGCTGGCCGATCATCGAGGGCGTTCTCGAGCTGGGCGACACCGAGGTGGAGCGGGGCGGCGTCATCCGCGGCGCCCGGGTCGCATGGCAGGCACACGGCACCCTCAACGCCGCCAAGGACAACGTGATCGTCTACCCGTGCAGCTACGCCGCCACCCACGAGGACCTCGCCGAGCTCGTCGGCCCCGACCTGGTCCTGGACCCCGAGAAGTGGTTCATCGTCATCCCCGACATGTTCTCCAACGGGCTCTCCTCCAGCGCTGCGGACGACCCGGGCTTTCCCGCGCTCGTCACCGCCGGCGACAACGTCCGTGCCCAGCGACGGCTGCTCCACGAGCAGTGGGGCATCGACCGGGTCGCCGCCACCTACGGCTTCTCCATGGGCGCCATCCAGGCCTACCACTGGGCGTCGCTGTTTCCCGACGTCGTCGAGCGCGCGGTCGTGGTCTGCGGGAGCGCGCGGACAGCGCCCCACAACAAGGTCTTCCTCTCCGGGCTGCTGCGGATCCTGGAGGCCGCGCCCGAGCACCGCGGCGGCGGACGGTTCTCGGGCGAGCCAGGGGCAGCGCTTCGCGCCTTCGGCCACGTCTACGCCGGTTGGGGGCTGAGCCAGGACTTCTACCGCGAGGAGCTCTTCCGCACCGTGCTCGGGGCGCCCGATCTCGAGACCTATCTGCGCACCGAGTGGGAGAGCGGGTTCGCCACCAGCAGGGCGGCAAACCTCTACGCGCAGGCACTCACGTGGTCCGACGCCGATATCAGCGGTGGGGGCGACCTGCCCACGTCACTCGCTGCCATCCGCGCCCGCGTGCTCCTGATGCCCAGCGAGACCGACCTCTACTTCCGCGTGGCAGACAACGCCGCCGAGCTACCGCACCTGGCGTCCGCCGAGCTCCTGCCGATCCCGAGCGTCTGGGGACACCGCGCGGGCAGCCCGGTAGGGCTGCCCGTGGAGCGGGCCTTCGTGCGCACGGCCGTGCACCGGTGGCTCGAGACCTGACCGGACAGGCTCCACGCGACGGATGGGTTCGTCGGCGGGGGGTCACGCCGAGCTCGTGGGCTTGTTCGGGTCGGTCGGGGCTTCGTCAAGCCCCGCAGAGGCCAGAGGGATGGGGGCGTGGTCGCGTCTGCGGAGCTCTCCCTCCAGCACCCGGCGGCGCTCGTCGCGTGGATCACGAACGCCTGCCTGGGTCTCGCCGACGGTCGCGGGGGGAAGGGCCTCGAGCTCTTCCCGCAGCTGGCGAAAGGAGAGGCTACGTACCGGGTCTGTCGTCATGAGGGGAATCACCACCATCCACGGTCACGGGTGTTGTCAGTCGGCCGGCCCGAAGCCCGCGCGTCGAGCCGCTCCGGTATCGGTGAACCACACGTGGGGCTCACCGTCGTCGTAACCGGAGTCTTCCGGCGTCATGAAGGTCTTGGTGTCCTCCCACGCCTTGACGGGGTGCCCGAGGGGCATGGAGCCATCCTCGATGGGCGCCGCCGACCCCACGCTGTAGCCGCCGTCGCGGACCTCGTCCAACGAGGACGTCCGGCGAACGTCCCCGCCCTGGTCGCCCTCACCGGTCGCATCGGCTGACTCCCCCTGGCCGTGAGCAGGCTCGGGAGGCGACGTGTCCACCACGAGGTTGCCCTCGGCGTCCCAGACCCGGCTGTCCGCCTCGTCGGCGGTCCAGTCGCCACGCTGTCGCAACTGCTCACCGGCGGCGATGTCGTGCTTGGCCGGGTCGTGCTCGCGGGCAAACTCCTCGGCGGACGCCCTGCTCTCGTCCCCATCGCCGGTGTTCTCGGCGCTCTCAGCGTCCGAGTTCGGGTGCTGAGTCCCCGCCGCCGTCTCGGGCGGTGTGGTCGGATCGGAGACCGCCGCCGGCTCGGATGCCGCCGCCGTCGCCTCAGGCTCGTCGGCCCCTCGCTGTCTGGTCACTGCCGTGGCCTTGTCGTCCGTTCGGGGCTGTTTCGCGCCGGCTCCGGCGTTACCTGACTGGTCAGTCACGGTGACTCCTCGTTCGAGCCGGTCAGCTCCGTTGCCTCCCGGCGTAACTGCACGATTCCCTCTTCGAGGCACCGCGAAACCTCGCGTGGACCGACGGCTCGACCGGCCGGTCGTCGACGAGGTCGAGATCATCCCGACGGAAGCCTCCTTGCAGAGCACACGCCGTGGACTCGACGCCACGGTCGGCTCACCCCGACGTCGACCCACGCGTCAGGTTCAGTGCGGCCCGCTGTTGCAGGACGGCACGCTCGCCGTCGTTCCTGGTGCACCCGGCCGCCTCGTTGAACGCCTCGCTGGCCTGCGCGTGCAGCCCGGCCCGCTCGAGCAGGTCTCCGCGCACACTCGGCACCAGCGGCGAGTCGCCGAGCGCACCCTGGTCCAGCTTCTCCAGCACGGCGAGACCCGCGTCAGCGCCGAACGCGCGCCCGTGAGCGACCGCCCGGTTCACCTCGACGACCGGGCCGGGCGCAGCGGCGGCCAACACGTCGTAGAGGGCCGCGATCCGGCGCCAGTTCGTGTCCTCCGCACGCTCCGTCCGCGCGTGCTGCGCGGCGATCGACGCCTGGAGGAAGTACTTCCCCACCGGTTTCCCACGTGCTGCGAGCAGCTCGGCCTGCTCCAGGGCGGCCATCCCGCGCCGGATCAGCAGCTGGTCCCACCGCGTCCGGTCCTGCGCCTCCAGCAGGACCGGCCTGCGGTGCTCGTCGAGCCGGGCGGCCATGCGCGAGCCCTGGACCTCCAGGAGCGCCTGGAGTCCGAGCGCCTCGGGCTCGCCGGGGACGAGTGCGGCCAGCATGCGCGCGAGGCGCATCGCCTCGTTCGCCAGGTCGGGGCGCATCCAGTCCTCGCCGGACGTGGCCGTGTAGCCCTCGTTGAAGATCAGGTAGATCACGGCCATCACGTCGTCGATGCGTCCGGTCCGCTCCGGCCCTGTGGGCAGCTCGAGCTCGGCGTGAACCGCGACCAGCGTCTTCTTGGCTCGCGAGATGCGTTGGCCCATGGAGGATTCGGTGGCCAGGAACCCGCGGGCGATCTCGGCGGTGGTGAGTCCGCCAACCAGCCGCAGCGTCAGCGCGGCGCGCGACTCGGAGGTGAGGGCGGGATGGCAGGACAGGAAGATCAGCCGCAGGACGTCGTCCTCGATGTCGCCGCCCTGGCCATCGAGGTCGGGCACCGTCGGCTCCTGTCCCCCGCGAGCGTGCTCGAGCTCGGCCGTCTTGCGGCGAAGGCTGTCGGCGCGCCGGAAGTGGTCGATGCCACGGCGCTTGGCGATGGTCATCAGCCACGCGATCGGGTTCTGCGGGACGCCGGTCGTCGGCCACTGCTCCAGGGCCGCGACGAGCGCGTCCTGCGCGAGGTCCTCGGCGAGGTCCAGATCATGGGTCATCCGGGTGAGAGCGCCGACGAGCCGGGCCGACTCGGCCCGCCACGCGGCGACGATGGCCTCGTGCGAGGCCTCCACACTGGAGTCTGCCGGCACGCTGCCAGCGTAGTTCAGACCCGGTCAGTCGCCGGGGGCGTCCGGGCCGGTGGAGATCTGGCGCAGAGTCGACACCACCGTGACCTCGGGCCAGTACCTCGCGTGGAGCTCGGCGAACTCCCGCTGGTCGGCCACGGCCTCCTCGATGCTGTCGTACTGCAGGATGGACCAGCCGCCGACGACCTCCTTGGCCTCAGCATAGGGTCCGTCGACCCGGCTGACCTCGCCCTGACGGACCACGAAGTTCACGGCGTCCTCAGTTCCGTACAGGCCGCCTCCGTCGAGGAACACACCCTTGGCGGCCCGCTCGCCGATGTGGGCGTCCATCGCGTCGAAGAGCGCCTGAGGCGGTGTGCCGACACCCTCTTCCATCCTCACGAATCCCATGAAACGCGGCATCTTGCTCACTCCTACTGGTTGACGGGGAGTTGCTTCTCGCTCGTACGTCGAATGGCCGCCCGCGTCTTCGACATCCACCCCTGCACGTGTTCTCGACTTCGCGGACACCGCGGTCGGGTAGAGCCCCAGGCCCTGGCACCACGAGCACGGCGGCCCAGCCTCCCTCACCACCGCAGGACAACGGGTCCATGCGCCGGTCGGGGCCAGCGCCCGAAGGTCCCGTGGATCGGGCCCGGCGGCTCACGACTGCTTGTGCTGGCCCAGGCGCAGGAGGTCGACCGCGGCGGGGGCAAGTCGCGTACCGACGGGCCACACCGCTCGCAGCGGGCGCGCCAGGTCGACCCCGTGAACGCTGACCTTGACGAGTCGGCCGCTCGCCACGTCGCCCCTGACTGCGAGGTCGCTCAGCACCGCCGGTCCAGCCCCGGCGGCGACGGCGGAACGCACCGCGGTGCTGGTGGAGAGCTCGAGCAGTGGGGTGGCCAGCGGCAACCCGGCCAGTGCGCGCTCCAAGAACGTGCGTGTGCCGGAGCTCGGCTCGCGTTGCACCAGGCGTGTCGTGGCCAGGTCGGCCGCTTCCACCGGCGTGCGACGTCGCGCCCAGGGGTGGCAGGGCGGAACGACCAGCACGAGCCGGTCTCGCGCCACGAGCCTCTCCTGCAGACCCTCGGGGAGGTCAGGTCCCTCGATGAAGCCGATGTCGGCGGCGCCGGCGAGAACGTTGGTCGCAACCTCAGCGCTGTTCGTCGCGGTCAGGCTCACCGCCGTCCCGGGATGGGTGGCGGCGAGGCGGACCAGCCACTGGGGCAGAAGGTGCTCGGCGACGGTGAGGCTCGCCGCCACCCGTAGCCGCCCGTCGCGCTCCGACCGCAGCGAACCGATGCCTGCCTCGAGCACCTCCGCCGCGCCGAGCACCCCGCGCGCCCACTCGACCAGCAACGCACCAGCAGGCGTCAGCGTCGACCCGCGCGCGGTGCGGCTGACCACCGGGAAGCCGACCAGGCGTTCCATCGCCTGCACCCGGGCGCTCACCGCTGGCTGGCTGAGCCCGTGCCGTTGGGCGGCCCGGCCGAGGCTGCCGGTCTCGGCGACCTCGAGCAGCAGCTGGAGGGAGTCGAGGTCGGGAACCCATCGCAGCACAGTGCCCTACCCTATGCCTCGGCATCAGCATGACTGATGGGCCCATAGGGACAAGCCGGCTACCGGCGGCCTGCCGAACCGTCGAGGCTGGGACGTGACCCCCCGAGGAGCTGTTCATGACGACCATGCCTGACCACCCCCACGTGCGCTCGCGCTGGCCGTTGCCGACGCGCAGCCGCTGCCGACCGACGTGTCCGCCGACCCCGCCGTCCGGCAACAGGTCGTCGCTACCCGGGCTGGCGGCCGTCACCGCGGCCACGGCGGTGTCGTTCGGCGTCGCGCACGTGTTCCCCGCCGTCAACCCCTCGACCGTGGCCGTGGTGCTCGGTGCCCTTGTGGCCAACGTCGGCTGGCACCGACCACGGCTGCACGTCGGCACGCACGTCGCGTCACACCGCCTGCTGCGGATCGCAGTTGTCCTGCTGGGGCTGCAGCTGGGCGTGCAGCAGCTTCTCCATCTCGGCGTCGGCGGCGCCGCGGTCGTCGTGGTGACGGTCGCCGCCACCTTCACCGGGACCCAGCTGCTCGGCCGACTCCTCGGCGTACCTCCAGCCCGGGCCCTGCTCATCGCGACCGGGTTCTCCATCTGCGGAGCCTCCGCCGTCGCTGCCATGGAGGAGGTCGCGGGCGGGGACGACGACGACACGGGCGTCGCGGTCGCCCTGGTGACGCTCTGCGGGAGCCTGGCCATCCTGCTGCTGCCTGCTCTCCGCGGCCCGCTCGGGCTCGACCCCGTCGCGTTCGGTAGCTGGGTCGGGGCCAGCGTCCACGACGTCGGCCAGACCGTCGCCACCGCGAGCAGGGTGCCCGGCGCTCTCACGTCTGCGGTCGTCGTCAAGCTCAGCCGGGTGATCCTGCTCGCGCCTCTGGTCGCCGGTGTGGCCGTGACCCGACGGCGGCGGACCCCGACCACCACCGCGGCGGCCGCAGGTCCCGCGTCCTCCACCCGCCGTCCACCGCTGTTGCCGCTGTTCGTGGCGGGGTTCCTCGCCGCCATCGCGCTCGCCAGCACGGGCTTGCTCCCGGTGTCCGTGCTGCACCTGGCCAAGATCGCGCAGGAAGTCCTGCTCGCGGCCGCGCTGTTCGGGCTCGGGACCGGCATCCACCTGACCGTGCTGCGCCGCACCGGCGGCCGGGCCCTCACCCTCGGCCTGCTGTCGTGGCTGCTGGTCGGCACGATTGCCTACGTCGGCGTACGACTCGTCAGCCCCTGAGCCACGTCCACTCCGGTCGGTCTCGGCCCAGCCGTGGTCGCCCGCAGTGTCTACCCGCGGTCGTTCTCGCGCACCGTGCCGGCGGATGTGTCTACCGACGGCATCGGTCCACGCCCGGTCGTTGCCTGGCGGGTAGGCGCTTGGTACGTTCTGCCCCGGGCGTCGTCGACGTCGCCCGCTGCCCGGGGCGAGCGGTCAGCACGGAGCCGTTCACAGACACCGGAGTTGATGATGCGTCGCACAGCCAGCGTTTTCGCAGCAACCCTTTTCACCGCCGCCCTGGGGATGGGGGCTGCTGGTCCCGCCGCCGCGAAGGTGACCCCACCGCAGGAGAACCCGCACGCGATCAAGACCTCGCCCTACGTGGCGCTGGGCGACAGCTACTCCTCAGCGGCCGGAGTCGCCCCGTTCGTCACCGACGCTCCGGCCACGTGCAGCCGCTCGTTGCTCAACTACGCCCATGACATCGCAGCCCGGACGAAGCCGTCCTCGTTCGCCGACGTCACGTGCAGCGGGGCCAAGACGTCGGACTTCACCTCCTCGCAGGCGTCGGGCGTCGCTCCGCAGCTCGCTGCGGTCACGAGGAAGACCCGCCTGGTCACGATGACCATCGGCGGCAACGACGGGAACGTCTTCGTCGACTCGTTCTTCGGTTGCGCCACGATCTCGGCGACGGACATCTCGGGCAACCCGTGCCAGCAGAAGTACGGGTCCACCTTCACGGACAGAATCGTCAGGCTGACCTACCCCCACCTGGTCGCCGCGCTGACGGCGGTGCGGAAGAAGGCGCCCGCCGCGACCGTGGTCATCCTCGGCTACCCGAGGATCCTGCCCGCCACCGGCAAGCTGTCGTGCTACCCCTCGATGCCGATCGCCATGGGAGACGTCCCCTGGCTGAACCGCCAACAGGACCTGCTGAACGATGTGGTCAGCCGCGCGGCGCGGCAGACCGGGGCGCTCTTCGTCGACATGACGGCCATCTCCGCCGGCCACGACGCCTGCGCGCCCGCCGACCGTCGGTGGATCGAGCCGGAGGTCGGACCGGTCAACGCCTACCCGGTGCACCCGAACGCGACCGGCGAGGCCGCCATGGCCAGGCAGACCCTGCGCGAGCTCCGACACTGACCCGCGTCCCCAGCAGGCAGGAGGTTCTCCGGCGGGACGCCCGTGTGCTGGCCCGATGTCGCGACCGGTGGCCGTCGTCGCGGATGAGGTTGGGTGGCCGGGACCCGATCAGGTCTTGCTGCGCCGTCGAGCCACTCGCTCGAGGAGGTAGGTGATGCCCAGAAGGGCGGACAGGCCGATGCCGTAGCGCTCGTCGTCGGTGACCTTGAAAGCGACGAAGAGCGTCAGCGTGCCCATGCCCGAGAGCACCATCAGGAGGAACGACTGGCGCTCCCCGGTGACGACAGCACGCACCCGCTCTGGGTCGCGCTCGATGTCCCGGTGCCGCTGGACGAACGCGTCCGGGTCGCCGATGCCGCACGCCCCGTTCGCGAGGAATGCCCGGATGGCGGCTTCGGGTTCGACGACTCGCAGCTCCACGCCGTCGACCCTCGGGCCTGACGCCCTCCGAGTGGCGAGCGGCGAGATGTCGAGGTCGCGTCCGGCGAACCAGCGGAGGGGAGGTATCGGTTGGGGATGGGTGAAGAGCACGGTGAGGTTCGGTGCGGCGAACGGCGTCGTGGTGCTGAGGTACGGGACGCGGAACTCCTGCCGAGTCACCCAGTCCTCGGCATCGTCAGACCCCTTGTCTGCTGCGACGACCTGGTCGGGCAGCACGACGCCGACCGCCTGCATGGGGACGAACCAGGCTCGCCGGCCGCCGAAGACTCGGGGGACCACCAGCGTCGCCCCGGTCAGGTCGACGTCGACGTAGGACCGGCGCGACAGGAACCGGTAGCGGCGCAAGGCAATGCGCACGACCCCTGCGGAGCGTGCGCCCATGACCGCTGGGTCCCACGTCAGCTGCGAGACGTGGGGGCTGCGCGGAGCCTTGACCGTCGCCGCGACCACCAGCACCACGGAGCCGCAGAACGTGAACATCGAGAAGCCCAGGGCGGAGTCACCCTCGGCCCACACGCCCGACTCGACGGGGACGACGGCCGAGAGGGCCGCGAGCAGGATCACGGCCAGCCCGAGCAGGGCGAAGGAGGGGCCACGGAGCCGGCGCCATGACCAGGTCCCCGCTCGGTCCCGGGAGACCCCGTCGACGAAGGCGGCGAGCAGCACGACGGAAGCCGCGAGCATGGCGAGGTAGTCGGGCCAGGTGTCGCCTCGGTAGAGGTGGCCCGGTCCGACCGCGAAGAGACCGAGAGCCAGTGCGCTCACGCCGAGCAGGAGCAGCCCCACGGGGCTGATCCGCCGAGCTGACACCGGCAGACGGAGACCCTGGTTCACTCAGCCTCGCTCCTTGGACAGGCCCCCCAGCCGTCGTCGACCGTAGTTTCGGAGGAGCGGCCCTAAATATACCTAAATGCCCGAAGTACCGAGGCGTTTCACCGTGGCCCGCTTCCCCGATTCCGCAGGGCTGGAGGGCTGGAGGGACCGGCGGGGCCGCCCTGGTCAGGCAGACCCTGCGCGAGCTCGGACACTGACCCGCGTCCAGCGAAGGTCAGGACTGCGCTACGGGATCCGGCAGGACGTCTCGCCAGGAGTGCTGCGGAGCGTAGCCGAGGAGCTCGCGAGCCTTGTCGATGGAGTAGAACGTCTCGTCACGCCCCAGCGGCCGGCGCAGCTCCACCCCGTCGTAGAAGCGGTCGCGGACCTGCGTGGTCGTCGCGGCGACGGACAGGTCTGCGTTGGCGACGTTGAAGACCTCGTAGCCCAGCCCGTCGACCTCCAGGCAGCGCTGCACCATCTGGCCGAGGTCCCGGGTGTCGATGTAGGCGAAGATGTTGCGCCGGCGAAGCGACGGGTCGGCGAGGAACCGCGGAAACAGCTCGGCGTACTCGTGCGGCTCGATGACGTTGTTGATCCCCAGCCCGTAGACGTCGGCGCCGGTGCGGGCCGCGAAGGAACGCGCCGTCACCTCGTTGGCCACCTTGGACATCGCGTAGGAGTCCTCGGGGACCGTCGGGTGGTCCTCGTCCACCGGCAGGTACTGCGGTCGTTGCTCGCCCTGGGCGAAGCAGATCCCGTATGTCGTCTCCGACGAGGCGAACACGATCTTGCGGATGCCCAGCCGGGTGGCCGCCTCGAGCACGTTGTAGGTGCTGAGCACGTTCGTCGCGTAGGTCCTCGCGTCGGACGTCAGCAGGATCGCCGGCACGGCAGCGAAGTGCACGACGGCGTCGTAGACGGGTTTCTGCGCCTGCTCTAGCTCCTCTGCCCTGGCCAGCCCGGCCAGCGCCGAGTAGGTCTCGCCGATGTCGGTGAGGTCGACCTTCAGGTCGGCGACGGCCGGGTGGCCCAACGGGGCGAGGTCGGCGTTGGTCACGTGATGACCCTGGTCAGCGAGGTGGGTCGCGACGTGCCTGCCGGCCTTGCCGCTGCCACCGGTGAAGAAGATGCGCATGCGCCGATCAAACCACTGCGACCCGGCTCGGGTCTCGGCCGACGTGGCGTCGACCGGCCCCCCCTGGTCCCCCCGTCAGCCCCGCACGACCCCCTCGGTGACGAGGGCCTCGATCCGCTCGGCCGACAGCCCCATGGCGGCGAGCAGGTCGCGCGTGTGCTCGCCGTACGTCGGGCTGGCGTGCCGCAAGGTGGTCGGCGTGCCCGAGAGCTTGAGGGGCGACCCGAGCGTGCGCACCGGCCCGAGCTGGGTGTGCGGCAGGTCGACCACCATCTCGCGGGCCGCCACCTGTTCCTGGGCGAGCGCCTCGGGCACCTCGAAGACCGGGCCGGCCGGCACCCCTGCGGCCTCCAGCAGCTCGGCCCACTCCGTGGAGCCGCGGGAGAGGAAGGCCGCCTCGACGAGCGGCAGCAGCTCGCGGCGGTGGGAGACCCGGTCGGGGTTGGTCACGAAGCGCGGGTCGTCGACGAGGTCGTCCAGCCCCAGCACGGGGGCAAACCGCCGCCACAGCGAGTCGTTGCCGACGGCCACCATGATCTCGCCCTCAGCCGTCGAAAACGACTGGTAGGGAACGATGTTGGGATGGGCCGAGCCGTAGCGGCGCGGTCGCTCACCGGTCGCGAAGAAGTTCTGCGCCGCGTAGGTCAGCCATGACATCTGGCCGTCGAGCAGGGCGATGTCGACCTGCTGTCCCTCACCCGTGGCATCGCGCGAGCGCAGGGCGGCGAGCACCCCGATGGTCACCCACATCCCCGCTCCGAGGTCGGCGCTGGCCACGCCGAAGCGCACGGGCTCCCCGTCAGCCGGCCCGGTGATGCCCATGACCCCCGACATGGCCTGGGCGATGGCGTCGTAGCCCGCCCGCTCGCCCTCGGGGCCCGTGTGCCCGAAGCCGCTCACCGACCCGTAGACCAGCCGCGGGTTGAGGGCCGACAGCTGCGACCACCCGAGGCCGAGCCGTGTCGCCGTGCCGGGCCGGAAGTTCTCCAGCACCACGTCGGCGCTGACCGCGAGGCGTCGTACGAGGTCGAGCCCCACCTCGCTCTTGAGGTCGACGGCGAACGAGCGCTTGTTGCGGTTGACCGCGTGGTAGTACGCCGCGTCGTCACCCTGGAACGGCGGCCCCCAGCGGCGGGTGTCGTCGCCCCCCCGGGTGTCCTCGATCTTGATGACGTCGGCGCCAAGGTCGGAGAGGATCATGGTGGCGAAGGGACCCGAGAGGATGCGCGTGAGGTCGAGGACCCGCAGCCCCGCGAGCGCGCCCTCGCGGTGCACCCAGGCGGCCTCGACGTCGAGGTCGTCGCTCATGCGAGGGACCCGGACCGGAGGGACTCCCGTTGCTCTTCCTCGGCCTCTCGCCGCAGCTGGGTGCGCGGCATGAGGACGAGCGCGACCATCGAGAGCACGCAGCACCCGACGATGTACCAGCTGATGCCGGTGCTGGAGCCGGTCTTCTGGAGGATGGCCGCCGCGATGAGCGGAGCCGGCCCACCGGCGATGACCGACGCCAGCTGGTAGCCGATGCCGGCGCCGCTGTAACGCAGGTTGGTCCCGAAGCTCTCGGCGATGAGCGCGGCCTGGGGGCCGTACATCACGTCGTGCAGGATGAGGGAGACGACGATGGCGAGCAGGGCCATCCCGCTCGACCGCGTGTTGAGCAGGCCGAAGTAGGGGAAGGCGTAGACGGCGACCGCGACGATGCCCACGCCGTAGACCCGCCGTCGCCCGACGACGTCGGAGAGCCAGCCGAAGAACGGCACGGTGACGAAGCCGCACGCGGCAGCGACCAAAGTGTCGTTGAGCAGGTCACCACGGTCCATCTCCACGACCTTGGTCCCGTAGGTGAGCACGAAGGTGATGAAGATGTAGAAGGGCGCCTGCTCGGCCATCCGGATGAAGGCGGAGGTGACGATCTCGAGGGGGTGCGACCGCAGCACCTCGACGAACGGCTGCTTGACGACCGCCTCGGTCTTCTTGACCTCCTGGAACGCGGGCGACTCCATCACCCGCAGCCGCACGTAGAGACCGACGCCGACGAGCACCGAGCTCACCAGGAACGGGATGCGCCAGCCCCAGGTGTCGAACGCCTCGGGGGACATGATCGCAGTCATCCACTTGATCATCGCCGTCGAGAGCAGCAGGCCGATCGGCACGCCGAGCTGCGGGTAGCTGGCCATGAGACCTCGACGCTTCTTGCTGCCCCACTCCATGGCCATCAGCACCGAGCCACCCCATTCGCCGCCGACCCCGATGCCCTGGGCGATACGCAGCACCACCAACAGGACCGGCGCGAAGACACCGATACTGGAGTAGGGCGGCAGGCACCCGATGAGGAAGGTGGCCACGCCCATCAGCACGAGGGTCGTCACTAGGGTGGCCTTGCGGCCCACCCGGTCGCCGTAGTGCCCGAAGATGGCTGCCCCGACCGGTCTCGCGGCGAAGCCGACGAAGAGGGTCGAGAACGACGCGAGCACCCCGGCGAAGTCGGAGCTGCCGGGGAAGAACAGCTTGGGGAAGATCAGGGCCGCAGCCGTGCCGTACAGGAAAAAGTCGTACCACTCGATGGTCGTGCCGACGGTGCTCGCGATCACCGCCCGTCGCTGGTGGGTGGCGACATCGCCAGCCGTGGTCGTCGTCGTCATGGGGGAACCTTCCGAGAAAGTGGCTCAGCCACTTGGCCACTGTGCCAACCGCCCGTAGTCTTGGACCGTCTCCGGAAGATGTCAAGTGACCCACGCACACGACCAGCGACAGACCAGCACGGGGACCCACGAGAGGAGACCCGTGACCGACGCCCTTCGGCCGGTGACGCGTGGGCGGCTCTATGAGCAGGTCATCGAGCGGCTGCGCGACCACGTCGTCAGCGCCGGCCTCGGCGTCGGCAGCCGTCTCCCTGCGGAGCGGGTGCTCGCTGCGCGCCTGGGGGTCAGCCGCTCGTCCGTCGCCCAGGCCGTGGTCGCGCTCGAGGTGCAGGGGCTGGTCGAGACGAGGCACGGCGGCGGCGTCTACCTGCGGCGCGCCACCCTCGACGCCGAGCCCCTGGCCGACCTGGTGGCCCGACGCCGCATGCTGCCCGACGTGCTCGACGCCCGCGACGCCCTCGAGACCAAGCTCGCCGGCCTCGCCGCGACGCGTCGTACGGAGTCCGACCTCGCCGCCCTGCACGCCGCCCTGGCCGTCATGCGAGGCCAGGTCGAGGCCGGTGACCCGCCGGTCGAGGGAGACCGGCTCTTCCACACCGCGGTCGTCACCGCTGCACAGAGCGCGCTCCTCGCCGCCTTCTACGACGAGATCGCCGACCAGATCGCCCAGAGCCGCCACGAGTCGCTGCGCCAGCCCGACCGCCCGGCCCAGTCGATGGCCGACCACACCGCGATCCTCGTGGCCATCACCGCCGGTGACGAGGTGGCCGCGGCGGCCGCCATGCACGCGCACGTCGACCACGTGCGCCGTGTGCGCCTGCTCAGCTGGGAGCCCGGGGAGTGACCCCCTCACCCGCCTCGCCCGGCCCGCCCCCCTCGCCCGGCAGGAGCACCGGCGTGAGC
>JALYVC010000360.1 GCA_030853445.1 Actinomycetota bacterium
GGCCCGGACGGCGTCGTAGCGCAGCACCGAGCCCGGGGTCAGGTCGTGGTGCTCGACGTCGAAGCCGGCCGCGGCCAGCGCCGCCTCGGCCGCGGCCGCGGCGAGGGCCACGACGTAGTCCTCGACCCGTACGCCCCCGCCCGGCTCCTGGACGAGACGGATCGCCGCCTCGCGGATGCGTGTCTCGGCCTCAGCCAGGGTGCCCATGCCCGGTCACTCGTTTCTCTCGTCGGTCGGTGGCACCTCGTGCCGTCCGGTCGCCAGAGTATGCCCCGGGACCCCTGCGCGGGGGTCCCGGGGCGGGCCCGGGACCTCCGCGCCCTCAGCCACCGAGGGAGTTCGTGGTGAGGAACTGCTGCGCGACGTCGGAGGCGTCCTTCTTGTCGATGACGACCTGCTTGACCAGCCCCGCCAGGGTCGTGGTGTCGAGCTTGGCCGAGACCGCGTTGAGGGCGGCGTTGACGGTGTCGCTCGACTTGCTCTTGGTGATGAGCGGCACGATGTTCTGCGCTGCAAAGAGCGACTTCGGGTCGTCGAGGACGACGAAGCCGTTGGCCGGGATGTTGGGGTCGGTGCTGAAGAGGTCGGCCGCCTGCACCTGGCCGTTCTTCAGCGCCTGCACGGTGAGCGGGCCGCCGGCGTCGAGGGCCTTGAAGTCCTTGAAGGTCAGGCCGTAGACCGCCTTGAGGCCGGGCACACCGGTGGGACGGGTCTTCCACTCCGGCGGGCCGCCGAGCACGAGGTCCTTGGCCACGGGGGAGAGGTCGCCGATCGCCTTGAGGCCGTACTTCGTCGCGGTCTGCTTGGTGACGACCACGCTGTCCTTGTCCTCGGCCGCCGACTTCTCGAGGACCATCAAGGTCGCGGGCAGGGCCGCCTTGAGCTCGGCGTAGACGTCGTCGGAGCTCGTGGCCTTGGCGCTCTTGTTGAAGTAGTTGTCGAGCACCCCGGTGTACTCCGGCACGAGGTCGATGGAGCCGTCCTGCAGGGCGGGGATGTAGGTCTCGCGGCTGCCGATGTTGGGCTTGGTCGACACCTTGACCCCCTTGGCCTTCAGGGCCCCCGCGTAGATGTCCATGATCAGCTCGGACTCGGGGAAGTTGGCCGAGCCGACGACGATCGTGTCGGTGGGGGCCTTCGACGCCGAGGCGCCGCCGCCGAGGGGGTCGCCGGAGCTGCTCGAGCCACAGGCGGTCAGACCCAGCACGGAGACGAGGGTGAGGCCCACGAGGGCGGTGGGAGTGGTCTTCATGTGATGGGTTCTCTCTTCTGGCGGGGCGACGTCACGTGTCGGACGTGACAGGGGGGCGGCGGGGTCCGGCGCGGACTCAGGCCGAGGTGGATGCTGCAGGACTGGTGGTGGCAAGGTCGCGGTCGAGCTCGGAGTCGTCGGAGACGGACGTGCCCGTGCCACGGCCGGTCCGCCCGTTGACCCGTCCGCTCACGCCGGGTGAGACGACGACGCGCTGCACGGCCGCGAGGACGAGGTCGATGACGATGGCCAGGAGGGCGACGAGCACGGCGCCCGAGGCCATCTGGGTGTAGTCGCGCACGGAGAGCCCGTCGATGAGGAAGCGCCCGAGACCACCGAGACCCGCCGTCGCCGCGATCGTCGCCGTGGCGATGACCTGCAGGAAGGCCGACCTCAGGCCGGAGAACATCAGGGGCAAGGCGTTGGGGACCTCGACCTTGCGCAGCACCTCGAGGCCTCGCATGCCCATCCCCTTCGCCGCGTCGCACGCCCCGGGATCGACCTCGTCGATGCCGGCGTAGACGCCCGACAGGATGGGCGGGATGGCCAGGACCACGAGCACGAGCTCGTTGGGCAGGTAGAAGGCGAGGTCACCACCGAGGCGTGGCCCGAGGAAGAGCACGACGAAGTAGAGCAGCCCCAGGGTGGGGATGGCCCGGGCGGACCCCGCCAGGGTCACGACGAGAACCTTGCCGCGACCCGTGTGCCCGATCCACAGCCCCAGCGGCACGGCGACCAGCGCGGCGACGACCACCGCCACGAGGGTGTACTGCAGGTGCTCGAGCAGGCGGCGTCCGATGTCGGCGGCGTGCGCCGAGTCGGTGAGCCACACGATGATGGCGCCGATCACGACGCGACCCGCACACGCTGCCAGGGTGTCAGCACCCGGCCGAGCACGACGATGACGAGGTCGAGGGCCAGGGCCAGGGCGACACAGGCGATGATGCCGATGACGATGGGGTCGAGGTAGTTGCGGTTGAAGCCGTCGGTGAAGAGCGAACCCAGCTGCGAGACGCCGATGATCGCGGCGACGCTGACGATGCTGACGTTGCTCACGGCGGCCACCCGCAGCCCCGCCGCGATGACGGGGACGGCCAGCGGCAGCTCGACGCGCACCAGGCGGGCGAGGGGCTTGTAGCCCATGGCGGTCGCCGCCATCTGCACCTCGGCCGGCACGGCTCCCAGCCCGTCGGCGACGGTGCGCACGAGCAACGCCACCGTGTAGACGGTCATCGCGACGAGCACGTTGACGGGGTCGAGGATCTGCGTGCCGAGCACGCCGGGCAGCAGGATGAAGAGCGCGAGGGAGGGCAGGGTGTAGAGCAGGCCGGTCCCCACGATGAGCGGTGGGTAGAGCCAGCCGAACCGTCGCGCCAGCCACCCGAGGGGCAGGGCGATGAGGAGGCCGATCAGCAACGGGACGACCGCGAGGTAGAGGTGGCGCCCGAGGAGCGTCGCGATGTCGCTCAGGTGCGAGGTGAAGTAGCTCATGCGGTGTCCTGGGGCGCGGCCTTGGCGGCGGTGGGCATGCCGTACGACGCACCGGTCGGCGACTCGCCGATGGCCGCCACGACCTCCTGCGGGCGCACGCTGCCGAGGAGCGTGCCGTCGGAGTCGACGACGACCCCGCGGCCTGACGGCGACGACAGTGCCGCGTCGAGTGCCGCGCGCAGGGAGCCGTCGACCACCGCGACGGTGCCACCGCGGTGGATCGACTCCTGACGCACGACGTCGGTGACCTTCGAGGGCTCGACCCAGCCCACCGGCTTGCCGTGGTCGTCGACGACGAGCACCCACGGAGCCTGGGTCGAGGCGCGCAGCTGCTCACCCGGCATCCCGAGCGGGACGCTGGGCTCGAGGCTCAGCGGGAGCGTGCCGGTGCGGAAGCTCAGCGAGCGGTAGCCGCGGTCGCGCCCGACGAAGTCGGCGACGAAGTCGTCCTGCGGCTCCTTGAGCAGGTCACGCGGAGCGGCGAGCTGGGCCAGCGCGCCACCCACCTGCAGGACCGCGACCTGGTCGCCGAGCTTGATCGCCTCGTCGATGTCGTGGGTGACGAACACGATGGTCTTGTCCAGCTCGCTCTGCAGGCGCAAGAACTCGTCCTGCAGCTGCTCGCGCACGACGGGGTCGACTGCCGAGAAGGGCTCGTCCATCAGCATCACCGGCGGGTCGGCAGCGAGCGCCCTGGCCACCCCGACGCGCTGCTGCTGTCCACCGGACAGCTGCGAGGGGTAGCGCTTCGCCATCGAGTGCTCGAGGCCCACGCGCTCCATCAGCTCGAGCGCGCGGTCGCGGGCCTTGCGCCGGTCCCAGCCCAGCAGCAGCGGCACGGTGGCGATGTTGTCGACGATGGTGCGGTGCGGGAAGAGGCCGGCGTGCTGGATGACGTAGCCGATGCCGCGCCGCAGCACCGCCGGGTCGACCTCGGTGGTGTCCTGCCCGTCGATCAGGATGCGACCGCTGGTCTGGTCGATCATCCGGTTGATCATGCGCAGCGACGTCGTCTTGCCGCAGCCGGACGGGCCCACGAGCACGGTGATCTGCCCTGAGGGAGCGACGAGGGAGAGGCCTCCGACCGCCACCGTGCCGTCGGGATAGGTCTTGGTCACGGACTCGAACTCGATCATCCGTCTCATCCTTGCGGTCGGGTGCAGCGGGGGCTTGGCTGCCTGGGGTGAGATCTTGTCAGGAACGGCCGACAGGGGTCAGACGTGCGGGGCACCGGGTCTGCGCCCGCCACCTTGACGCAGATGACGAGCGTGTCACATGCTCCTGCTGGCCTCAACCGCGACGGTGCCGTGCTCCAAGACGCCTTGCATCGCCATACCCGTCCACCACAGGAGGAAACGCATCGTGGTCGTGCTGGTCGGCGCCGGGCTCACCCTCGAGGATGTGGCCAGCGTGGCCGACGGCGCTACCGTCGAGGTCTCCTCGGCCGGCCGGGCCCGCGTCGAGCGAGCCGCCGCCGCGGTGGCCCGGGTCGCCCTGACCCGCGACGTCTACGGC
>JALYVC010000359.1 GCA_030853445.1 Actinomycetota bacterium
GCACTGCAGAAGCTGCAGAGCCAGGGCACCTGGCTGACCAGCCAGCTCAACGCCCTGAACCCGCCCACCAAGTAACGCTGACGACCGGAGGAGGTCCCATGCCCACCAACCCCCGCAACGCCTACATGCAGGCGTCGGTGTCGACCGCTGGCCCCCAGGCCCTGCTGCTCATGCTCTGCGACCGCCTCGTGCTCGACGTGCAGCGCGCAGCGGCCGCCCACGTGGCCGGCGACGTCGCCAAGACGCACCAGCACCTGGTGCACGCCCAGGCGATCGTCTCCGAGCTCGCCACCAGCCTCGACCCCGACGGCTTCAGCGGCGGCCACCAGCTGGCCGAGCTCTACCGCTACCTGTTGTCGGTCCTCGTGGCTGCCAACGTCAGGAAGGACCCGCGCCGGATCGCCGAGGGCCTCAGCCTCTCGACCTCGATCGCCGAGATCTGGCGCGAGGCCGCCGCGGTCATCGCCCGGACCCCGCTCGCCCGCGCGTCCGCGTGACCGCCCCCCCGACGCCGACCACCTCGTGGGAGGAGATCCTCGACCGGCTCGAGCTCGAGATCGCCCGCGCCCACTCCTGCCTCGTGTCGGGGACGGTCCCCGAGCTCGAGCCCTGGGAGGCGCCCGTGACGTCGGGCCCGGTCCCCCCGGACCTCGCCCAGCGCGCACACCACCTGGCCGACCGGCAGGAACAGCTCGCCCTCGAGATCGACCGGGCCCTGCACCAGACCCGCGACGCGTTGACCCGCACCGGGCGCGAGCAGGCGCTGGCCGCTCAGGTGCGCACGGCCACCACGTCGGCCCCCTCGCCCGTCTACCTCGACGTCGTGACGTGACCATCGACCCCTGCCCGCTCCGCGGGAAATAAGTACCTGTATTTCCCTTTTGTCATCGTCACGGCAGTCGATGACAGGGGTGAGCACGGACTGCTCGCCTCCCCCCGCCGACGGACCGGCAACACCTTCTCCTGAAATGGAGTGCTGCCGTGTCCCTTGGTGCACTTGACCCTGTCGGGCAGGTCCTGTCGGCCGCCCTCGACGGCGTCTCCCTGAACCAGCACGCCATCGCCGACAACATCGCGAACGTCGACACCCCGCACTACCGGGCCACCACCGTCGACTTCCAGAACGCGCTGAGGGCCGCCGTCGACGACGGCAGCTTCACCCGGGGCACGGCCGACGTGCGCCCCCAGAGCACGGCGGAGACCACGCCGGTCGGGGCCAACGGCAACAACGTCGACCTGAGCAAGGAGACGCTGGCCGGGATGCAGTCGCAGTACCAGTACCAGGTGCTCACCCGCGCGATCAGCGACCGCTTCGAGCGCGTCCACGAGTCGCTGAGCGCCTCCTGATGGGCGCCTTCGACATGCTCGCCATCGCCGGCTCGAGCCTGGCCGTGCACCAGACCTGGCTGGACGCGCTGGCCAACAACATCGCGAACGTCAACACCGTCAAGCCGACCTCACAGAGCGCCTTCCAGGCCCAGATGGTCAACGCCACCGCGCTGCCCCAGGGCGGAGTCGCCGTCGGCGGCATCTCCCTCAGCTCGGCCCAGGGGCGGCTGCAGCACTCCCCCGACAACCCCCTGGCGGATGCCAACGGTGACGTGCGCGCACCCGACACCGACATGGCCAGCCAGATGAGCCAGCTGATCATGGCCCAGCGCGGCTTCCAGGCCTCGGTCCAGGTCACCAAGAACGCCCAGGACACCTACTCCTCGGCCCTCGAGATCGGGCGCAAGGCATGAGCGTCTCCCCCGTCGAGGCGACCGGCTTCATGCCGTACGTCGCCCCCGTCGTCCCCATCGGCACCCCCGCCCTCGGTGAGGGGACGGCAGGGGTCGCTGCCGCCAGCGGTGAGTTCGGCAACCTGCTCACCGACGGCCTCGACCGCCTGCAGAGCGTGCAGAGCGCCAGCGACAACCTGGCCGTCAAGGCCGCCACCGGTGACCTCACCGCGATCCACCAGTACACGATCGCTGCGACCGAGGCCTCGGTCACCACCCAGCTCACCGTCGCGATGCGCAACAAGGCCCTCGACGCGTTCAACGAGATCCTGAAGCTGCCGGTCGGATGAAAGAGTCGCTGCTGCGAGCCGGGCGTGGTTACCAGCGCACGTTCCTCGCCTTCACCGCGGGCCAGAAGGCCGTGGCGATCGTCGGGACGGCCGCCCTGCTCCTCGGTGCCGTGCTCGTCTACCACTGGGTCTCGGCCCCGGCCTACGCCCCGCTCTTCACCAACATGTCCTCGAAGGACGCCGCGGCCGTGGTGAGCAAGCTCGACAGCCAGGGGACGGCCTACCAGATCACCAACGGCGGGGCGACGGTCATGGTCCCCCAGGACGAGGTCTACAAGGACCGGATCGCCCTGAGCGGTGCCGGGCTGCCCAGCGGCAGCGACGGTGGCTACTCGCTGCTCGACAACCAGAGCCTGTCGACCTCCGACTTCCAGCAGCAGGTCAACTACAAGCGTGCCATGGAGGGTGAGCTCTCCAAGACCCTCGCCTCGATGGACGGCGTCTCCACCGCCGTGGTGCACCTGGCCCTGCCCAGCAAGCAGGTCTTCGCCGACACCCAGGACCCCACCACCGCCTCCGTGCTGATCAACGTCAAGCCCGGTGCCTCGCTCGACACCAACCAGGTGCAGGCCGTGGTCCACCTCGTCGCCTCGAGCGTCGACGGGCTCGACCCCACCAAGGTCACCGTCGCGGACCAGACCGGCCGGCTGCTCTCGACCTCGGGCGACGGCACCGGCGACGCCCTCGCTGCCAGCACCCGCGACCAGCAGGTCAACGCGTTCCAGACCCAGGAGTCCTCCCGCATCCAGGCGATCCTCGACCGGGTGCTCGGCCCGGGCAACGGCACCGTCCAGGTGACCGCCGACCTCAACTTCGACCAGGCCAAGACCAGCTCGAAGACCTACCAGCGGGCCGACCCCAAGGGCCTGACCTCGTCGTCGACCGTCGGTAGCGAGAAGTACCAGGGGCCGGCGAGCGGGGCAGCAGCCAGCGGCATCGTCGGGCCGGACGGGCAGCTCACCCCGGGCACTGCCGCGGGGGGCAGTGGCAGCTCGACGTACACCAAGAGCTCCGCGACCTCGGACGAAGCGCTGAACTGGACCACCGAGGACCGCAACCTCGCACCGGGTGGCATCAACGCGCTGCACGTCGGGATGGTGCTCGACAAGGCCGCCGCCGCCAAGATCAACCCCACGGCGCTGCAGGCCACCATCGCCTCCGCGATCGGATACAACACCAAGCGCGGCGACACGATGGACCTCTCGGTCCTGCCCTTCGACCGGACGGCGGAGACGGCCGCGGCCGCAGCGCTCAAGACGCAGGCCGCAGCCGACCAGCAGGCCCAGATGACGAACTACGCCAAGAGCGGCATCCCGGTGGTCATCCTCCTGCTGGCGCTGCTGGTCGCCTGGCTGCGTGGGCGCAAGAAGGCCAAGCAGCGCCAGGAGGCCACGGAGTACCTCGTTGAGCAGCTGCGCGACGGCGTGGCGGCCCGGGCGGGTCTGGCCCCGGCCGCCCTGAGCCCGGCCGCGACCCTGCTCGCCCTCGAGGGGCCCAGCGAGGACGACCTGATCCGCGACGAGCTCGCGTCACTGGTGGACGAGCAGCCCGAGGACGTCGCGGCCCTGCTGCGCGGCTGGCTCGTGGAGAAGTCGTCGTGAGCACCGCCGTCGCCACCATGGGAGCCCGCAAGGCCGCGGTCCTGCTCATCCAGATGGGGCGCGAGCGGGCGTCCACGGTGCTGGCGCACCTCTCGGAGCCCGAGGTCGAGGCCATCTCGGCCGAGATCGCCCGGCTCGAGTCGATCGACGCGGCGGAGAGCACCCAGGTCCTGGCCGAGTTCCGCGCCATGATGACCGCCCGCGCCCACATCGCGCAGGGCGGCATGCAGATGGCCCAGGACCTGCTGGAGAAGTCGCTGGGCCCGGAGCGGGCTGCGGCCGTCATGGACCGGCTGAAGGCTGCGTCGATCAAGATGCCCTTCCAGCGGCTGCAGGACATCGACCCGGCCCAGCTGCTGTCCTTCATCGTCGACGAGCACCCGCAGGTGATCGCCCTGGTGGTCGCCCACCTCAACCCCGACCGGGCCTCCATGCTGCTCTCTGGCCTGGCCCCGGAGCAGCAGGCCCGGGTGGCCCACCGGATCGCGGTCATGGACCAGACCTCGCCCGAGCTCATCCGCGCGGTGGAGGCCACCCTCGAGCGCAAGCTGTCGTCGGTCCTGCAGCCGGCCGAGCTGTCGCGGGTCGGCGGTGTCGACCCCCTCGTCAGCATCATCAACCGCTCCGACCGCTCGACCGAGCGCCAGATCATCGAAGGTCTCGAGGCGCTCGACGCGGCGCTCGCCGACGAGGTCAAGAGCCGGATGTTCATGTTCGAGGACATCGTGACCATCGACGACCGCTCGGTGCAGCTGGTGCTGCGCGAGGTCGACATGAACAACCTGGCGATGGCGCTCAAGGGCGTCTCGGACGAGGTGCGAGCCAAGATCACCAACAACCTCTCGGAGCGGGCGGGCGAGAACCTCCTCGAGGAGGTCGAGCTGCTCGGCGCCGTGCGCATGGCCCAGGTCGAAGAGGCCCAGCAGGCCATTATCCGCACCATCCGATCGCTCGAGGAGAAGGGTCAGCTGCTACTGAGGAGGGGTAACGACGATGACTTCGTCACCTGAGTCCCGGGTCGTGCGCGGCGCCGTGACCACCCCCCTGCTCACCCCCGACCTGCGCGGGGGCGACTGGACGCGACGAGGCGGCGACAGCGTGCGGGGCGACGCGAGCACCGAGCTGCTGCTCGGCGAGCTGGCCGATCGCACCCGCACCGCCGCTCGCTCGCAGGGCTTCTCGGTCGGCTGGGCCGAGGG
>JALYVC010000382.1 GCA_030853445.1 Actinomycetota bacterium
GCGGTCGCCGCCGGCGACCGCGGGGCTCGCGACTACCTGCGACGGCACGACCCGACCCTCGTCGAGTGCGGCGACCTCGCCACCGGCACCGACCTCGACGCACCACGATCCGTGCCCCACCTGTCGGAAGGGGCACCTCGTGGGTGATGATCGCTCCATGCCGTCACCGCAGTCAGCCGCCGAGCTCGCCCTGGTGCTGCGTCGCACCGGTTACCTGGCCGACGAGGCCCTCGCGACGATCGGCTTCCTCGCCCTGGGCCTGCAGCGACCCCTGCTGCTCGAGGGTGAGCCCGGCACGGGGAAGACCGCGTTGGCCGAGGCGCTCGCCGAGGCGCTCGACATCCCCCTCATCCGCCTGCAGTGCTACGAGGGGATCGACGCGAGCCAGGCCCTCTACGACTGGGACTTCCCCCGCCAGATCCTGCACCTGCGCGCGCTCGAGACGACCGCTCGGCTCGGCGCCGGCGGTGAGGGCGGGGGCATCGACACCACCGACGTCGAGAAGTCCCTCTTCGACGAGCGCTTCCTGCTGGCCCGCCCGGTCCTGCAGGCCCTGCGCGAGAGCCCCGCCGTGCTGCTCGTCGACGAGGTCGACCGGGCCGACGACGAGTTCGAGGCCTTCCTCCTCGAGGTGCTGTCGACCTACCAGGTCAGCATCCCCGAGCTCGGCACGGTCAAGGCGGCCACCCCACCCATCGTCATCCTCACCTCGAACCGCACGCGTGAGCTGCACGACGCCCTGAAGCGCCGCTGCCTCTACCACTGGATCGACCACCCCGGCCTGGCCCGTGAGCTGGAGATCGTCCGGTCGCGGGCCCCCGAGGTGGGGGAGCGGCTCGCCGAGCAGGTCGTGCGGGTCGTGCAACGACTGCGCGACGGCGGCGACCTGGTCAAGCCTCCCGGCGTCGCCGAGACGCTCGACTGGGCCCGGGCCCTGCAGATGCTCGGGACGAGCGAGCTCGACGTCGAGAGCGCAGCCGCAACCCTTGGGGTCGCCGTGAAGTACCGCGAGGACGCCGACCGTGTGCGCGCCAGCCTCGACCGGATCCTCGGCGGCTGAGATGACCACCGCGACAAGGGACACCGACGTCCTCACCACGCCGCCCGACGCCCTGCTCCTGGGCTTCGCCCGCGCCCTGCGCGCTGCCGGTCTGGCGGTGACCCCGGACCGTGCGGCGGGCTACCTCGACGCCGTGGCCGCCGTGGGGCTCGACGACGAGCGCGCGACCTACTGGGCGGGTCGGGCCACGCTCACCGGTGGGCCCGACGACATCCTGCGCTACGACCAGGTCTTCACCGCCTGGTTCACGGCGCGGCAGGACAGAAAGCGCACGCCGGCCCCGGCCCAGACCCCGCCCGTCGTCCAGGCCGACCTGCTCGACGACGACGGTGCCGACGGGGACGACGGCGGCGAGGACCGGGCCGAGCAGATCCACGCCACCGCCAGCTCGACCGAGGTGCTGCGCCAGCGCGATGTCGGGGCGATGACGGTCGACGAGAAGGCGCTCCTGGCCGCGATGTTCGCGTCGCTGCAGCGACCGCACCCGGTCCGTCGCGCGACGCGGGCCACCCCGGCCAACCGCGGCACGCTCGACCCTCGTCGCACCCTGAGGCGACAGCTGCGCCACATGGGGGAGCCGGCCGACCTGGCCTGGCGCCGGCGGGGCACCCGCCCCCGTCGTGTCGTCCTGCTGATCGACGTGTCGGGTTCGATGAGCACCTACGCCGACTCCCTCCTGCGGGTCGCGCACCACTGGGTGACCGGGAACACGCCCGTCGAGGTCTTCACGATGGGCACGAGGCTCACCCACGTCACCCGCGCCCTGCGCCAGCGCGATCCCGAGCGGGCCCTGCGAGCGGCAGGCGAGACCGTCCCCGACTGGTCCGGGGGCACCCGGCTGGGTGAGGCGCTCAAGGCCTTCCTCGACCGGTGGGGCCAGCGCGGCATGGCCCGCGGAGCCGTCGTCGTCGTGTGCAGCGACGGGTGGGAGCGGGGTGGGGTGGAGCTGCTCGCGGAGCAGATGCGCAGGCTGAGGTCCCTGGCCCACCGCGTCGTCTGGGTCAACCCCCACCGGGGCAAGGACGGCTACCTGCCCGTGCAGCAGGGCATCGTGGCGGCGCTGCCGCACTGCCACTCCTTCGTGGCGGGCCACACGCTGCACACCTTCGACGAGCTGGCCGAGGTGGTGACCCGTGGCTGACGACCTGCCCGAGCTGCTCCAGTGGTGGCGTGAGGGTCTCACGGCCGCTCGCGCCACGGTGGTCGCGACGTGGCGCTCCGCCCCTCGTCAGCCCGGTGCGCAGATGCTCGTCGGCCCCGAGGGCGAGGCCGTCGGCTCGGTCTCCGGCGGGTGCGTCGAAGGGGCCGTCTACGAGCTCGCCGAGCAGGTCGTCGCCTCCGGGCGCCCGGTGCTGAAACGCTACGGCGTCAGCGACGAGGACGCGTATGCCGTCGGGCTCACCTGTGGGGGCATCCTCGACGTCTTCGTCGAGAAGGTGACCCCCACCAGCCATCCCGAGCTCGAGGAGGTCGCTGCCGACGTCGGGGCCGGTCGCCCCGTCGCCGTCGCGACGGTCGTGGACCACCCGGACCCGGCCTGGGTCGGCCGCAAGATCGTCGTGCGACCAGAGCTGGCGCCGTCGACCTCCCTGGGCAGCGAGCGGGCCGACGCGGCCGTGCTCGACGACGCGCTCGGGCTGCTGGCCTCCGGTCACAGCGAGACCCTGACCTACGGACCCGACGGAGAGCGGCGCGGCGAAGGCATGCGGGTCTTCGTCTCCGTGCACGCACCCCCTCCGCGCATGCTCGTCTTCGGGGCCATCGACTTCGCGGCGGCGTGTGCCCGCATGGGTCGATTCCTGGGGTACCAGGTGACGGTGTGCGACGCCCGCCCGGTCTTCGCCACCGCCAGCCGGTTCCCGGAGGCCCACGAGGTGGTCGTGGAGTGGCCCCACCGTTACCTCCAGGCCGAGGTCGACGCCGGCCGCGTCGACGAGCGCACCGTGCTGTGCGTGCTCACGCACGACCCGAAGTTCGACGTGCCGCTGCTCGAGGTCGCCCTGCGCCTGCCCGCGGTCGCCTACATCGGGGCGATGGGCTCGAGACGCACCCACGACGACCGGCGTGATCGGCTGCGCGACCGGGGGCTGACCGACGAGGAGCTCGGCCGCTTCAGCAGCCCGATCGGGCTCGACCTCGGGGCCCGAACCCCCGAGGAGACGGCCGTGAGCATCGCCGCCGAGATCATCGCCCTGAGGTGGGGTGGTCGCGGTGAGCGCCTGACACACGTGCAGGGTCCGATCCACCACCCCACAACGGGGTGGGTCCAGCCCGCCGACCCCTCTCCCTTAGGAGAGGAACCCTTGCCTCACCAGGCATGAGGTAGCACGATCTGACCAGCAGCACCAGACCCATGGAGGAGAGTCAAGGATGACCCGAATCACTGTCCGAGTGGACGGCGAGAGCTACACCGACGAGGTCGAGCCGCGCACGCTGCTCGTGCACTACCTGAGAGAGCAGCTCGGCAAGACGGGCACCGTCGTCGGGTGTGACACGAGCAACTGCGGCGCCTGCACCGTGCACCTCGACGGGCGCAGCGTGAAGTCGTGCAACGTCCTCGCCGTGCAGGTCGACGGTCACGAGGTGACCACGATCGAGGGTCTGGCCCAGGACGGTGAGCTGCACCCGATGCAGAAGGCCTTCCACGAGTGCCACGCCCTGCAGTGCGGTTACTGCACCCCCGGCATGATCATGCAGTCGATCGACCTGCTCAACGAGAACCCCTCGCCCACCGAGGACGAGATCCGGGTCGGCATCGAAGGCAACCTCTGTCGGTGCACGGGATACCACAACATCGTCAAGGCCGTGCAGCAGGCCGCCGGCGCGGGGAGCGTGCTCTGATGACCGTCACCGACGACCGTCCCGCCGTCGCCCCGGAGGTCGGGCAGGCTCGCACCCGCAAGGAGGACCAGCGCCTCATCACCGGACGCACCAAGTGGACCGACAACATCACCCTCTCCGGCATGGTGCACCTAGCGATGGTGCGCAGCCCCTACGCCCACGCCAACATCACGGCGATCAACACCGACGAGGCCAAGGCCGCCGAGAACGTCCTCGCCGTCTACACCGCGGCCGACCTCGGTGACTCGCAGGGCGTGCTCATCAACGCCTGGGCCATCACCCCCGACCAGCTGACCCCGGTGCACCTGCCCATGCCCGGTGACCGTGTCACCTTCGCCGGCGAGATCGTCGCCGTCGTGGTGGCCCGCTCGGCCGCCGCGGCGCGTGACGCCGTCCAGCTCGTCGACGTCGACTACGAGGAGCTGCCGGCGGCTCTCGACCTGCGCGAGAACGCGCAGGACAAGGTGCTCGCGCACCCTGCCCTCGGAACCAACAAGTCGGCGTTCTGGAAGTTCGACTCGGCCGAGGCCGGCACGGGTGGCAACGTCGACGAGGCGATCGCGAAGGCCCGCACCGAGGGCATCGTCATCGAGCGCGACTACCGCCAGCAGCGGCTCATCCCCGCCTTCATGGAGCCGCGGTCCTGCGTCGTCGACCCCACTGGCGAGCAGTTCGTCATGTGGTCGGCCACCCAGGTGCCGCACATCGTGCGGTTCGCGCTCGCTGCGACGACCGGGGTGCCGGAGTCGAAGATCCGCGTCATCGCCCCCGACGTGGGTGGTGGCTTCGGCGGCAAGCTGCAGGTCACCCCGGAGGAGTGGCTGGTCTGGTGCATCGCCCGGCGTCTCGGCAAGCCGGTCAAGTACACCGAGACCCGCTCCGAGTCGCTGATGGCGGCCCACCACGGGCGCGACCAGTGGCAGAAGCTGACCCTGGCGGCCACGAAGGACGGCACGGTCACGGGGCTCAAGGTCGAGCTGCTCGCCGACCTCGGGTCCTACGTCGCGGTCGTCGGTGGGGGTGTCCCGGTGCTCGGCGCCTTCATGTTCAACTCGATCTACAAGTTCCCGGCCTACCAGTTCACCTGCCAGACGGTCTTCTCCAACAAGGCGTGGACCGACGCCTACCGCGGGGCCGGGCGACCGGAGGCGACCTTCGGCATCGAACGGCTGATGGACGAGCTCGCCAACGTGCTGGGCGTCGACCCGCTCGAGGTCCGTGAGAAGAACTGGATCAAGCACGAGGAGTTCCCCTTCACCACGGTCGCCGGGTTGGAGTACGACTCGGGCAACTACGAGGCGGCCACGGCCAAGGCGAAGGCTCTCTTCGGTTACGACGAGCTGCGGGCCGAGCAGAAGCGTCGCCGGGAGTCCGGCGACTCGGTGCAGCTCGGCATCGGCGTCTCGACGTTCACCGAGATGTGCGGGCTGGCCCCGTCGCGGGTGCTCGGGTCGCTCAACTACGGAGCCGGCGGCTGGGAAAGCGCCAGCATCCGGATGCTTGCCACCGGCAAGGTCGAGGTCGTCACCGGGGCCAGCGCCCACGGCCAGGGTCACGAGACGGCCTTCAGCCAGATCGTCGCCGACCGGCTCGGTGTCCCCTTCGAAGACGTCGAGGTGCTCCACGGTGACACCCAGATCGCGCCGAAGGGGATGGACACCTACGGCTCGCGCTCACTCGTCGTCGGCGGCGAAGCCATCGTCAAGGCGGCCGACAAGGTGATCGAGAAGTGCAAGCCCGTTGCGGCCCACCTGCTCGAGGCTTCTGTCGACGACATCGAGTACTCCGCTGGCCGGTTCACGGTCAAGGGCACCGAGCAGGGCCTGGCCATCCAGGAGATCGCCGGCGCAGTCTTCATGGCCCACAACCTGCCCGACGGTATGGAGCCCTCCCTGGACTCCGACGCCACCTACGACCCGGTGAACTTCAACTACCCGCACGGCACCCACCTGTGCGCGGTCGAGGTCGACACCGAGACCGGTCAGGTGACGATGCGCAAGTACGCCTGTGTCGACGACATCGGCAACGTCATCAACCCGCTCATCGTCTCGGGACAGATCCACGGCGGACTCACCCAGGGCATCGCGCAGGCGCTCTTCGAAGAGGCGATCTACGACGACTCCGGCACCTTGGTGTCCGGGTCCTTCGTCGACTACCTCGTGCCCACGGCAGCGGACATGATCAGCTTCGACATCGACCACACGACGACCCCCGCGCTCACCAACACCTTGGGCACCAAGGGTGTCGGAGAGGCCGGGACCATCGCCTCGACGCCCGCCGTGGTCAATGCCGTCGTCGACGCGGTGCGGCAGTTCGGGGTCGACGACATCCAGATGCCGTGCACCCCGGAGCGGGTCTGGAAGGCCATCCAGAGCGCTGGCAGCAACCAGTCCGAACCCCACGAAGCAGCGGCCGCGCCGCACTTCGACCAGTCCGAAGGTGGTGCCGAGTGATCCCCTCCAAGTTCGACTACGTGGCGCCGGAGTCGGTCGAGGACGCCCTCGCGGCCCTCGCCGACGCCGGGGACGACGGCAAGGTGCTGGCCGGCGGCCAGAGCCTGCTCCCGGTGCTTCGGCTGCGGCTGAACACCCCGGAGAAGGTCGTCGACCTCGGCCGGATCGCGGCCCTGCGCGAGATCACCGAGGACGGTGACTACGTCGTGATCGGGTCGATGGCCACGCACTCCGACGTCGTCGCCAGCGACCTCGTCAAGGAGCACGCGCTGCTGCTGCACAAGACGGTCAAGGAGGTCGCCGACCCCCAGATCCGTCACCGTGGCACCGTCGGCGGCGCCCTGGTGCACGCCGACCCCGCAGGTGACGTGGGCGCGGCGGCCCTGGCCCTCGACGCGGAGTTCGTCATCGCCGGGTCGGGCGGGGCCACCCGCACCGTGCCGGCGACCGACTTCTTCGTCGACCTCTTCGAGACGGCGGTGCAAGATGGTGAGCTGCTCGTCCAGGTGCGCATCCCCAAGCACACCGGCTGGGGCGCGCACTACGAGAAGTTCGTGCGGGTCGCCCACCAGTGGGCCATCGTCGCCGTGGCGGCGACGGTCAAGGTCGAGGGCGGCGTCATCAGCCAGGCGCGCATCGGCCTGACCAACATGGGGTCGACGCCACTGCGTGCCGCCTCCGTGGAGGCCGCGCTCGTCGGGCAGGCGGCCACGCAGGACGCGGTCAAGGCCGCGGTGGCCACTGCCGCCGACGGCACCAACCCGCCGTCGGACCTCAACGGTGACAGCGCCTACCGCAAGCACCTTGCGCCGGTGCTCACCCGGCGTGCCGTGCTCGCCGCGGCTGGGGGCTGACGTTCCTTGGACCTGCACCACGACTTCACCGTCCCAGCCGACGTCGCCACCACGTGGGCGACGTTCATGGACCTCGAGAACGTCGCCGGCTGTTTCCCGGGGGCTGCGGTCACCGGCGTCGACGGCGACTCGTTCACCGGCACCGTCAAGGTCAAGCTCGGCCCGATCGCGCTCGTCTACGCCGGTAAGGGGGTCTTCGTCGAACGCGACGACGCCACCCACCGGGCCGTGATCGAGGCGACGGGGAAGGACAAGCGGGGCAACGGCACGGCCGGGGCGACGGTGACCATCGTCGTCGCCCCGGACGGCACCGGCTCGGCCGTCGACGTGACGACCGACCTCAACGTCACGGGCAAGCCCGCGCAGTTCGGCCGGGGGGTCATGCAAGACGTCTCCGACAAGCTGCTCGGCCAGTTCGTGGCGTGCCTCGAGCGACGCTTCTCCGAGGGTGACGCGCCGGAGACGGCGCCCGAGAGCGTGGCCGACACGGGAGCCCCCGCAGCGGCCGCTTCATCGGACCCGGCAGCGGCTCCCGTCGCCGCGGGCCATGCGGCGACGTCGGCCACCACGCCGTCGGGCAGCGCACCGGCAGGGGCTGCGACCCCGGCTGCGGTGCCCCGTCCGGCACCTCGGCCGGCGACGCGCCCCGCACCGGAGCAGTCGGATGCCCTTGACCTCGGGTCGGCGGTGATCCCGATCCTGCTGCGCACCTACGCACCGCACGTCGGTGTCCTCCTCGTCGGCATCCTCATCGGGTGGCGGATCGGCCGCCGCTGACGAGGTTCACCCGGCGGACGTCGTCCGCCCCCCCGACGGGGCTTGCACCGACCTGGTGTGGGCCCCGTCGTCGTCCGAGCCCCAGGTGAGGCCGGCCCCGGTGCCGAAGCACCGGTCTCGGCCCTGCTCGTCGCCCTCCACGACGGTCCCCCCGAACGCGCGCACGAGACCCATCCGCGTCGATGGTGACGGCGCGACCCGTCGTACGACCGGGTGTCGCCGACCGCCGGACCCGCAGGCCGGCCGTCAGGGTGAGTGTGGGAACGGGGCGGCGTGGACGGTCGTTGTCGGAACATGGGTTTGCAGGGGTCGAACGGGTCAGCGTCGCAGGCGGGGTGGGTCGTCTGCGAGGCTGTGGCCATGAGTGTGACGGCATGGGTGAACGGGCGTCTTGTCGATCCGGGGGAGGCTGCGCTGAGCGCGGTCGACCACGGGGTGACGGTAGGTGACGGTGTCTTCGAGACGACCAAGCTCGTCGACGGCCGCCCCTTCGCCCTCACCCGTCACCTCGAGCGTCTCGACCGCTCGGTCGCAGGCCTCGGACTGCCGCCGGTCGACCGTGACCTGCTCTGCGCGGGCATCACAGCGGTCCTGGGTGCGCGTGACCCGATCGCCTTCGGACGGCTGCGGTTCACGGTCACCGGTGGAGTGGGACCCCTCGGGTCCGACCGGGACGACGCGGGTCTCACCTACATCGTCGCGACCGTCGAGCAGGAGCAGCCGACTGGCTCGGGCAAGGTCTCGGTCGTGCCGTGGACGCGCAACGAACGGTCGGCGACTGCGGGTCTCAAGACCACCTCCTACGCCGACAACGTCATCGCCCTGGCTCGCGCCAAGCAGTCGGGGGCCATGGAGGCGATCCTCGCCAACACCCGCGGTGAGCTGTGCGAGGGCACCGGCTCCAACGTGTTCGTCGTGCTCGACAGCGACGCCGGCGTCGTCGTCACGCCCCCCCTCCAGTCAGGTCCGCTGGCCGGGGTGACCAGGGGGCTCGTGCTGCAGTGGGGGCGCGAGGCCGGTCTCGACCTTCGGGAGGAGAGCCTGGCGCTCGACGTGCTCCAGACCGCCGACGAAGTCTTCCTCACCAGCTCGATCAAGGACATCTTCCCCGTCCACGCCGTCGACCACCGCTCGCTGCCGGCGCCGGGGCCGGTGACGGCCCGGCTTGTCGAGATCTTCGCCACCCGCTCGGCCCTGGAGGTCGACCCGTGAGCGAGCGCCCCACCGACGACACCGCCCTCGGTGAGCGCGCGGCCGCCGCCCGGCGTCGCGAAGCCGAGCAGAGTGACCACAACATCACCCTCGACGCCCAGGACGACGACTGGGCCTGGCGGCGGCGCCTGAGGGCCAACCCGGTCACGGCCCGGGTCTACCGCATCGTGGTGGCCGTGGTGGGTGGACTGGTGGTGGCCGGCGGGCTCGTCGCCGTGCCCGCACCGGGGCCGGGCTGGCTCATCGTCTTCGCCGGAGTCGGCATCTGGGCCACGGAGTTCGAGTGGGCCCAACGCCTGCTGCGCTGGGGCAGAGGGGTGCTCGCCGACTGGACGCACTGGATGGGGCGACAGGCTGTCTGGGTTCGGGCGCTCGTCGGCCTGGCCACCCTCGCAGTCGTCCTCGCGATCTTCTGGGGCCTCTTCGCCGTGGCCGGGGTGCCGGGGCTGTTCCCCGATGCCCTCGAGGTGCGCCTGCGCCAGCTTCCGGGTCTGGGCTGACCGATTAGGGCGAGAGCCGTCGAGGCGGCTATTCTGTCGCTCCGTTGCCTATTGTTCGTGGGCGTCCGGACGTGTAGCTCAGTTGGTTAGAGCGCTCGCTTCACACGCGAGAGGTCAGGGGTTCGAGTCCCTTCACGTCCACCCTCTGGTCATGCTCCTGACCTGCAGGTTTGCCCTTTCGGCAACCCGGCTGCGTCGTTTCGTGTCAGATACGTGTCACTTGACGAGGGCAAAATCCCCGCGTGGGACCGCGGATCGGTGGGTGG
>JALYVC010000389.1 GCA_030853445.1 Actinomycetota bacterium
CCCCCGCCCAGGTCCGGCCCCGCCCGTCACCGTCGCCGACACCCGGTCGGGAGGCGACGCCCACGGCCTCGCGGCCCAGCCCCTCGAGCCCTGCCCCCGCACCGCGCTCGGCCACCTTCAGCTCCGCCGGTGGCCGGGTCACCGTCTCCTGTCGGGGCACCGTCGCGACCCTCGGGTCGATCGTCCCGGAGAACGGCTGGCGCGTCCACGAAGAACACATCGAGCACGGCCACCTCGACGTCACCTTCTCCGCCGGCGAGAGCGAGGTGAAGGTCGAGGTGTCCTGCGTCGGCGGGGTACCCACCCAGCGCAGCAGCTGACCTCGAGCCCGCCGACCTCGGCCCGCCGACCTCGGCCCACCCCCGGTGGATGCTCCTGCCCCGCAGGTGCCTCCTCCCCGGGGCGTGACACGCGGTCTCCACCCCGGGGCTGACGCAGCCGGGGGTGTGGACGAACTACCCTGACTGATCATGGCCTGTGGGACGATGCCGCGTCGACGCCGAGTGACAGGGGGACGACCATGAGGGTGGCCCACGTCACCGACTTCTATCTGCCCCGGCTCGGGGGCATCGAGATGCACGTCGCCGACCTCAGCGAGCGTCAGCAGCGACGCGGTCACGAGGTCCACGTCATCACGAGCTCACCGGCCGCCGGCCCATGCCCCCGCGGGTCGAGCGTGCCGGTGCACCGCGTCACCTCGCACTTCAAGCGGCCCCACGCCCTGCACCCGTTGTCGGTCCGCGAGGGCGTCGCCGCGCTCGTGCGGCTACGCCCCGACGTGGTGCACGCCCACCTCGGCGTGGCCTCGCCCCTGGCCTTCTTCGTCGCGCGCGCCGCCGCCCAGCGGGGCATCCCGACCGTGGTCACCGTGCACTCGATGTGGGCGGGAGTGCGGCCCATCATGCGCACCATGGACTTCCTCGGCCGCTGGTCGCGGCTGCCGATCCTGTGGACCGCCGTGAGCCGCGCCGCAGCCGGACCGGTCGCGGCGGTGCTGCCCGCGGGCACCACCATCCACGTGCTCGCCAACGGCATCGACCAGGACCAGTGGCGCCTCGCCTCACCGCCGCCCCCGCCCGACGGTGAGCTGGTGCTCGCCGCCGTCATGCGTCTCGCCCGGCGCAAGCGCCCGATGGCCCTGCTGGCGATCGTCCGCGACGCGCAGGCCGAGCTCGAGCGAGTCGGTGACCCTACCCGGCTGCGGCTCGTCGTCGCCGGTGACGGACCCCGCGAGGGCGTCATGACGACGTGGCTGGCCCGCCACGGGATGACGTCGTCGGTCGACCTGCTCGGCCGGGTCGACCGGCGCACCGTGCACGACGAGGTGCTGGGGCGGGCCCACGCCTTCCTCGCCCCGGCCGACCTCGAGTCCTTCGGCATCGCTGCCCTCGAGGCCCGGTGCGCCGGCATCCCGGTCCTGGCCAAGTCGGGAGGCGGGATGGGCGAGTTCATCCACCACGAGGCCGAGGGCCTGCTCTGCGACACCGACGCCGACATGTCGGCCGCGATCGTGCGCCTGGTGCTCGAGCCCGGGCTGCGCGCGCGCATCGCCGCACACAACCGGGAGGCGACCTGTGCGGTGGCGTGGGAGTCGCTGCTCCTGGCGACCGAGGCGGCATACGACCTCGCGACGCGCCAGGCGCACGGCGACCGGCAGATACCCGAAGCCGACCTGCGCGTGCCGCTGGTGCGGTGAGACTCCTCCTCGTCGTCCTGGCCTCGCTCGGCGCAGCGGGCTTCTTCTCCCTCGCGACGGCCCTCAAGCACCGCAGCGCCGGCACCCTGCCCGCGATAGAGCGGTTCAGCCCCTCCGCCGTGGGGTCCTTCGCGCTGGCGACCCTTCGTCATCCTCTGTGGCTGGCCGGCATCGGTGCCGATGTCGGGGGCCTCGGTCTGCAGATCACTGCCCTGCACCTCGGGGCCCTGTCGCTCGTGCAGCCGCTGCTAGTCAGCGCCGTGCTCTTCTCGCTCGTCGTCGCACACCGCATCGCCGGCACCCGCATGGCCCGGCGCGAGGTGGGCTACGCCGCGCTGCTCGTGCTCGCCGTCTCGGGCTTCCTCGTGGTGTCGGGGGCCCTCGGCGTGCGCGAGGGCAAGCCGTTCGTGGGCTCGACCATCGCCGCCACCGCCGTCGTCGTCGTGCTCGTGGTGACGTGCATCCTCATGGCACGGCGCCTGCGCACGAGCGGGGGCGGCCGATGGAGTGCCGCCCTGCTCGGACTCGCCGCGGGCATCATCTACGCCTGCACCGCCGCGCTGATCAAGTCGTGCGCCCACGTGGTGGCCACGCGCGGGGTCCTCGCCCTGCCGACCGCCTGGCAGCTCTACGTGCTCGTGGCGGCGGGCGCGATGGGGCTCTTCTTCGCCCAGATGGCCTTCCAGGCCGGCCCACTGGCGGCCAGCCTGCCCGCCACAGCCAGCGTCGACCCCCTCGCCAGCGTCCTGCTGGCCCTCGCCGTCTTCCACGAGAAGCTCAACAGCGACCCGCTTGCCGTCACGATGAGCCTGCTGACGCTCGTCGTGATGCTCTTCACCGTCACCCGGCTCAGTCTGGTGCGGGCGCACCTCGAGGCCGGGGCGACCGCACCGGGTGACCCGGCACGCGACCCGGCCTCTGCGGCCGAGGCGTCCTAGAGCCGTCGCCCCCCCGGTCCTGACCCCGGGGTGCCCGGGCTAGACCGTGGAGGATGCGAGGACGTCGTACGTCGTGCCGCGCTGGCGCACCGGGCGTCCGATGCCGGCCGCGATGTCGGTGAGCTCGGCGACCGTCTTGGCCGAACCGTGCTGGGAGCCCGCCATGCGGCTGATCGTCTCTTCCATGAGGGTGCCCCCGAGATCGTCGGCGCCACCGGCGAGCATGGCCCGCGTGCCCTCGACCCCGAGCTTGACCCACGAGGTCTGCACGTGGTCGATGCGCCCGTGGAGCATGATCCGGGCCAGCGCGTGCACGGCCCGGTTGTCGCGCAGCGTCGGTCCGGGACGCGCCAGGCCCGCGAGATAGACCGGGGCGTTGGTGTGCACGAAGGGGAGCGGCACGAACTCGGTGAAGCCGCCGGTCTGGTCCTGCAGGGCCGCCAGGGTGCGCAGGTGCCCGACCCAGTGGCGGGGGTGGTCGACGTGGCCGTACATCATCGTCGAGCTCGAGCGCAGGCCCAGCTCGTGGGCGGTGCGCACGACGTCGAGCCACGCCGAGGTCGGGAGCTTGCCCTTGGTGAGCACCCAGCGCACGTCGTCATCGAGGATCTCGGCCGCCGTGCCGGGGATGGTGTCGAGCCCGGCCTCGCGCACCTCGGTCAGCCAGTCACGCACCGAGCGGCCGGCCTTGCTCGAGGCCGTCGCGATCTCCATGGGCGAGAAGGCGTGCACGTGGATGCCGGGCGCCGCCGCCTTGACCGAGCGCACGATGTCGGCGTAGGCACTCGGCCCGAGGTCGGGTGAGATGCCACCCTGGAGGCACACCTCGGTGGCGCCGAGCGCCTGCGCCTCGGCGGCCCGTTGGCCCACCTGCTCGAGCGAGAGCGTGTAGGCGTCGGCGTCGGTCTTGCGCTGCGCGAAGGCACAGAAGCGGCAGCCGACGTAGCAGACGTTGGTGAAGTTGATGTTGCGGTTGACGACGTAGGTCACGACGTCACCGACGACGTCGCGGCGCAGGTCGTCGGCCAGCGCGGTGACGGCCTCGAGCGCCGGGCCCTCGGCGGTGACGAGGGCGAGGTACTGCTCGTCGGTCAGGCCAGCAGGGTCGTCATGGGCGCGGGCGAGGGCCGAACGCACGTCGGCATCGAGGCGCCCGGTCACCACCTGGTCATCGGCGTGGACGCGCAGGGCGACGGCGTCCCAGTCGCCGTAGACCTCGTCGAAGTCGCTGCGCCGGTCATCGGTGCGGCCGCTCTCGTCGACCTCGCGGTGCAGCTCGGTGCGGCCGCTGCTCTGCAGGCCGCCGTCGGGCTCCTGCCACGGCTGGCCGACCGGCAC
>JALYVC010000390.1 GCA_030853445.1 Actinomycetota bacterium
GCCACGACCCGGGGCTCGGCCGCTGGGGCCGGGCTCCGGGCGGGGGTCGGCACGGGCGGGGGGGCGATGGTGGTCACGGGACGAGTGGGCGCGCCGGGGGCGCGCTCAGACCGCGCGCTTCTTGAGCTTGCGACGCTCGCGCTCCGACAGACCGCCCCAGATGCCGAAGCGCTCGTCGTGCTCGAGGGCGTACTCGAGGCACTCTGGGCGGACCTCGCAGCCGACGCAGACCTTCTTGGCCTCGCGTGTGGACCCGCCCTTCTCGGGAAAGAACGCCTCCGGGTCGGTCTGCGCGCAGAGCGACCGCTCCTGCCACGTCAGCTCTTCCTGCGGTCCTTGGTCCAGCGACTCCTGCCCCAGTGCGTCCTGTGCTTCATATGCGACCGGTGTGATGAGCATCAGCTCGTGCACGGCAACCTCCTCGACCCTCTGTGCGCCTGCACTTGCGTTTCCTGTGACTGCGGTGTGGTGACGGTGAAGTGTCCGTCGGCTGTCCCGTTCGACCGCTTTTGCCGGATCAGTGCGGGACATAGGTGAAATTACACGCGTGTCATTGCCCCGCTGTCAAGGTGAGTTCTGATATTTGCCAACAACTGGGGCCTCCTGATAACGCCGAGGGTCGGCTGGAGGCCACCCGGCCGCAACCGGACGCCCTGCGTCGTCGGGCCGGCCCGGCTGACAGACTCGGGCTCATGCGCATCACCGCCCTGTCCGGAGGGGTCGGTGGCGCCCGCTTCATCCGCGGGCTGCTCCGTCACCTCGACCGCACCCCCGAGCTCGCCGGCAGCACCGTCACGGTCGTCGGCAACACCGGCGACGACATCACCCTGTTCGGGCTGCGGGTCTGCCCCGACCTCGACACCGTCCTCTACACGCTGGGCGGGGGCATCCACGAGGGGCAGGGCTGGGGGCGAGCCGACGAGACGCACTCGGTGCAGGAGGAGCTCGCCGCCTACGGTGTGGAGCCGCAGTGGTTCGGCCTCGGCGACCGCGACGTCGGCACCCACGTGGCCCGCTCGCTGTGGCTCGGCCAGGGCCTGACCCTCTCGCAGGTCACCGCCCGCCTCGCGGAGCGCTGGGGGCTGCCGGCCCTGGGCGTCACCCTGCTGCCGATGACCGACGCCCCCGTCGAGACCCACGTGGTCGTCGACGACGAGCAGGGACGCCGCGCCGTGCACTTCCAGGAGTGGTGGGTGCGGATGCGCGCCGCCGTGCCCGCCACGCAGTTCGTCGTCGCCGGCATGGATGCCGCGACCCCCGCCCCCGGGGTGCTCGACGCCATCCGCGGAGCCGACCTCGTGCTCCTGCCCCCGAGCAACCCGGTGGTCTCCATCGGTATCATCCTGGGCGTACCCGGGGTGCGCGACGCCCTGCGGGGCTGCCGGGCGCCCGTCGTGGGGGTCTCTCCGCTGATCTCGGGTGCTCCCGTCCGGGGCCACGCCGACGCCTGCCTCGCCGCCATCGGGGTCGAGTCGACCACGAAGGCCGTGGCCGCTCTCTACGCCGACTTCCTCGACGGCTGGCTGGTCGCGAAGGAGGACGACGGCACCGTGCCGCCGACCTCCCGCCTGACCGTCGAGGCCCGCCCGCTGCTGATGACGAGCGTCGACGACACCGCCGACATCGCCGGCGCCGCCATCGACCTCGGCGCCCGCCTCTCCTCGACGCGATGACCGCGCTCGTCGTCACGCCGCTGCGGGGCATGCCCGAGGTGGCGGCCGGCGACGACCTTGCGACCCTCGTGCTCGTCGCCCTGGGCGACAACGCGCTGACGCTGCAGGACGGCGACGTGCTCGTGGTGTCGAGCAAGATCGCCTCCAAGGCGATGGGGCTCACCGTCGAGACCGTGGCCGACGACCCCACCACCGAGCGTGAGGCCGTCGTCGCGGCGCAGAGCGAGTGGGTCGTCGCGGAGCGCCGTACGGCGGGTCGCACCACCTCGGTGGTCAAGGCGCGGTCGGGCCCGGTCATGGCCGCGGCGGGCGTCGACGCCTCCAACACCGGCGGCCTCGACCTCCTGCTGCTGCTCCCCCACGACCCCGACGCGGTGTGTCGCGACCTGCACCGCGCCCTCGTGGCGGCCACCGGTGTGCGCCGGCTCGGGATCGTGCTCAGC